>NZ_JBFPEZ010000040.1:0-92733 GCF_040838225.1 Xenorhabdus sp. SGI246 | reverse complement strand
TCATTAAAAAAAGACAGGGCAGGTCTAAGACTGGATTATGAGGTTGAGGTCTCAGTTAACGTACCTGCATCAATATCGATGGTATGAAAAATGGCTAATACCGATCCGGCATCCCGTAAAGTTTTTCCCTTACTTGACATCAGAATCAATTACTGAAATCATTACCTTAAATGAAAAAAGAGTGCTTGCAAATGCAGGCACCCTGTATTCTTTATTTACGGCTTTCTTAAACATTGAGTATGCAGACGAGTGCGATCAATTGTTTAACATTGAATTAACAGCCCTAAATTTTAACTTATTTGTTAATTATCTGATAATATTCAACAAATTAGCTTTAAAATCTTGGTGCCCGGAGGCGGAATCGAACCACCGACACGGGGATTTTCAATCCCCTGCTCTACCGACTGAGCTATCCGGGCTAACGGGGACGCATTAAACCGTATTAGCTCCAATCCGTCAACGACTTTCTGCATAAATTTATTTAAGTGCTTTCAATTTACTCAATTAGTTATAAATATAAACAAAGAGTGGAAAGATAAGCTCTTTTCCACTCTTTTGTTTGTGGTAATTAATTATCGACGATAGCTTTTTTGTGCATTATTTACTTTCATCAAATAACGGCGTGATTCAGCTGATGGGTGTTTATTTGTCAGTGTCTCATAAACATCGCCCGGAGCCATTGAATTAATTATCTGAGCAGCTTTCTTTTTATCACTGGAGAATACTCTTAATACACTGCCTGCACCACCATTGTATGCTGTGATAACCGCATAGCGGCGAGAAGTTGCATTTTGAATTTCACCTAAATAGGTACTCTGCAATATCGCCAGATAGGCGGTGCCCGTATCAATGTTATTTGCCGGGTCAAAAAGATAATTGCGACTTGGTTGACCGGATTTTCCCTGTAGCTTGAACACATCCTTTCCGGCAGTATGTTGAACGACTTGCATTAATCCCAGAGCATCAGCGTGGCTGACGGCGTAAGGGTTAAAACTGGATTCTGTTTGCATAATGGCGAGGATTAGTGATTCATCAACACCATATTTAATAGACGCTTTGCGAACCATTGGCAGATATTTATGAGCTCGTTTGTCTAGATGGTTAGGAACTAACTGCATGGTGACAGACCAAATTACATGTAGACCTGATTGGCGTTTCTGTAATTTATTCTGGAGCAGGTAATTGGCAAAATGGTTTGCTCTCCATTCCCAGCGAATTGGTTCACCCATGTTATCTAAAACTTGTCCATACAGAAACGGTTCTTTGCTAATTTCGATATCATTAGAATCAGAGTAAAGATCGACAGAGCCTGGATCATCTCCCATCAATAATGTTGTTACAATCGCCTTGCGTAAATGTTCAGTAGGATCAATGGGAGATATTGTTTCAATGGTGATCGTCCCCGCATCAAAATTGATATGGCTGCGGGTTTTATATTTATCTGTATATTTTACGTAATCTTTAGGACCTGCGATTAAAACTTCTTGTAATCCCCAGATATTTTCAATGTCATGAGCGAATTGCCCCATTAAGATATCAAAGCCATTCGTGTCTTTTATATATTCTTCTTTGTATTCAAAATCTTGTTTACTAGAGCAGGAAATTAGAAATGGGGTAAGCAGAAATAGTACCAGCAGTCTTTTCATTTTGCGATGCCGTTGGGTATTGATATGTTGTTAGAGGTTATTAAGGTAATTTCTCATTTATTGGGTGATTTTTAAATCCTGAATTCACCCAATAAATATAGATGCTAAAGATTATTTTTCTGGCGGAGTGTAACCGTCAATTTGAATATCTTTCCCTTCAAACAGGAATTTCACCATTTCTTGTTCGAGTAGTTTGCGATCTTCTGGCTTCATAGTATTTAATTTCTTTTCATTAATCAGCATGGTTTGCTTGCTCATCCATTGTTGCCACGCCTCTTTAGAAATTTCATTAAAAATACGTTTACCCAGTTCCCCTGGGTAAAATTGAAAATCTTGGCCTTCGGCTTCTCGTTGCAAGAAAGTACAAAAAATTGTTCTGCTCATGCTAGATCCTCTAAATCCTCAAAATAATGGAATGGAGCAAAAAATAGTGGGACAAAGTTTAGCCCAACTGCTGCAAAAGGTACTCAACGGGCGCAGCCAATCCAATTGCTGCTGGCTGGCGTAAGTTATACCAAAGTCCTTTACTTTCATCCATGCAGGAATCAAAAGATAAGATATCGATTTTAATAGGGACGATATCCAGATGAAAGTGACTGAATGTGTGGCGAAATGCGGTTAGTTGTTCAGGCTTATTATGAGAAATACCCGATTCCTTCAGCCACAGTTCCAGTGAAGTTGCATCAGTAAATTGCGGGAATGCAAATAGTCCGCCCCAGATGCCAGATAGTGGGCGTTGTTCTAGCCAAACTGTATCGCCATTCTGCATCAATAAAAAGTAAGCTGTTTTTTCAGGGATACTCTGTTTCGGTTTTTTCCCCGGATAGTTTGCCCAGCTGTGGTTGGCATAAGCTATGCAACCTGTATTGAGAGGGCAAATTTCACATTTGGGTTTACTGCGGGTGCATACCATCGCTCCCAAATCCATCATCGCCTGATTAAAATATTCAACACCCTGTTTGGGAGTAACGCGGGTACTGATATCCCATAATTGATTTTCTACCTCTTTTTTTCCCGGCCAACCATCAATGGCATAGCAGCGAGCCAGAACGCGCTTAACATTGCCATCAAGGATAGGAAAGTGTTTTCCTTGAGAAAGTGAAAGGATAGCACCTGCGGTAGAGCGGCCGACACCGGGTAGAGCAACGACGTCATCAAAAGTAGTCGGGAATTTTCCATGATGCCGTTCAACAATTTGTTGAGCTGCTTTGTGCAAATTACGGGCTCGTGCGTAGTATCCCAGGCCAGTCCATAAATGCAAAACTTCATCCAATGGTGCTGCTGCCAATGATGCCACATCAGGAAAATGTGAAATAAATTTCTGGAAATAAGGTATCACTGTCGCGACCTGTGTTTGTTGCAGCATCACTTCAGAGAGCCAGACGTGATAGGATGTTTTTTCTAACTGCCACGGCAGGGTCTTGCGACCATAATGGTGATACCATTCAAGTACTGCTTGTGAAAATTGCTTTGCTTCCATCATTAGAATAATTGTCTTTATATCTGATAATAGTTTCGTGAACAGGATTGCAACATAGTGTAACCTCAGTGTAAACCCGAACTTTGTTTCGAAGCACCACACAATTAAACATTAAAGTTGTGCTCACAGGCATCGAACTTGATAAACTCAGCCATCTTTGCATAATTGCGCTTTCTTTGGGCAATCCTGCGGTACATAACACCCCGGACGCCTGAGCAAATGCCTTTAAAACTGATAGAAAGTATCAATAGACAGTACCATGATAAATAACGTAATTTCACCGGAATATGATGAAAATGGCAGGGCTTTGCGCCGTGTCCGCAGTTTTGTGCGTCGGCAGGGACGGTTAACCACTCGTCAGCAACAAGCACTTGATAATGTCTGGCCGAAGATGGGAGTGGATTATCAGCCAAAATTGTACGATATGGCAGTACTGTTTGGTCGTGCTGCCCCTGTTGTGTTGGAAATTGGTTTTGGTATGGGGGCTTCTCTGGTCACGATGGCAAGCCAGAATCCAGAGAAAAATTTTTTCGGGATAGAGGTTCATGCTCCGGGAGTCGGTGCGTGTTTGGCTTCTGCACAAGATGAAAATCTCAGCAATCTGCGTGTGATGTGTCACGATGCTGTTGATGTGCTGGAAAATATGATCCCGGAACAGAGTCTGGAAATGGTTCAGTTGTTCTTTCCTGATCCATGGCATAAAGCCCGTCATAACAAACGTCGAATTGTGCAGCCTGATTTTGCTCAACTGATCAGAAGTAAACTGAAAATTGGCGGTGTATTCCATATGGCGACGGACTGGCAGCCATATGCTGAACATATGTTGGAAGTTATGAGCGAAGCCGAAGGGTATCGCAATATATCGGAAAGTGGTGATTATGTACTACGCCCTGATTCACGCCCTGTGACGAAATTCGAGATGCGTGGACATCGTTTAGGGCATGGAGTATGGGATCTAATGTTCGAGAGGGTAAAATAATGGCTAAAAATCGTAGTCGTCGTCTGCGTAAAAAACTGCGTATTGATGAGTTTCAGGAGTTAGGTTTTTCAGTAAAGTGGAATTTCCCGGCCAATACCTCAGTTGAGGTTGTAGATAGCACAGTTGATGCTTTGATTGAAGAGTTAATCGAGCCGAATGGCCTTGCTCTGGATGCCAGCGGTTATTTGCAGTGGGAAGGTATGATCTGCTTGCAGAAAATCGGCAAATGTACCGAAGAGCATCGTCAGTTGGTTGCTAATTGGTTGAAAGCTCGCGGTATGGAAGAGATTGTTACATCAGAATTATTTGATGTGTGGTGGGATTGATTCGCTGTTGTATTAAAAGTTGCGTTTTAGACAACAATGACGCTGTATGCAGGGGCTCCTTGTGAGTCCTTTTTTGTCTGGAGAAAAAGTGGTGAAGGTAAGGTTCTCTAATTCGTTATTGGCAGATATCTTAGATGAAGTACGCCCTTTGATTGGTCAAGGAAAAGTAGCAGATTACATTCCCGCTCTGGCAGAAGTTCCAGTAAATAATTTTGGGATGGCTATCTGTACGGTTGATGGACAGGTTTTTAAAGCAGGAGACGCAGAAAAACGTTTCTCCATCCAATCCATTTCCAAGGTGTTAAGCCTGACATTGGCAATGACACGCTATAAGGAAGAAGACATCTGGCAACGGGTGGGGACAGAGCCTTCGGGACAACCATTTAACTCATTAGTGCAGTTGGAATTGGAAAAAGGTATTCCCCGTAATCCCTTTATTAATGCAGGAGCATTAGTTATCTGTGACATGCTGCAATCACGTTTGAGTGCACCTAAGCATAGAATGCTGGAGTTTGTACGCAGCCTCACAGGGCAAAAAGCTATTGGCTATGATGATATAGTTGCCCGCTCAGAGATGGAGCATTCCAGCCGTAATGCCGCAATTGCTTACTTAATGAAGTCATTCGGTAATTTTGAAAATGATGTGCTCACTGTTCTGAAAACTTATTTTCAGTATTGTGCTCTGAAAATGAATTGTGTTGAGTTATCTCAGTGTTTTATTTACTTGGCTAACCAAGGGCGAATGATAGATTCTGGTCAGCAAATTTTAAGTCTCCGGCAAACTAGACAGATTAATGCCCTTATGTTGACGTGCGGTATGTATGATGGTTCAGGTGAATTTGCGTTCAGGATCGGTATGCCGGGAAAATCAGGTGTTGGCGGAGGAATTGTCTGTGTGGTTCCGGGAGAATTTACTGTTACAGTGTGGGCTCCTGAACTGGATCGTTCGGGCAACTCTCTGGCAGGTTGCGCAGCACTGGAAAAATTAGCCGAACGTATCGGGCGCTCTATTTTTTAATTTGAAATCTTAGCAGATAATTGCGGAAGCCCCATGATGATAGGTAAGTGAGAGATCGCAAAGCTGAGGATTCCAGGAGAATGAATGTATGTTACGAAAAATTGTGATTGCTGCATCGCTGTTATTTGTTGCTCAGGGGCAAGCGGGTTCAGAATGCCGGACGACACTTAAAGATGACATTATTGTTACACCAGAATCTGTCCAGATGATTGGTGAAAACGACAACCTGAAAATTCTGCCTGATGGCTCTGTGCTTCGCAATGGTAAAGCCTTGTCACTGAATGCTGATCAACGCAATAAAGCTAAACAATATCAGCAACTTGTCCGTCAGGATTTGCCCTGGGTGAAGAAAGAGGCTTTAAATCATTTAGCAGACGCGCGTCAGGCTCTGGATAAAGTTGTTATTGAAACAATGGGAAAGGATAGCAATATTCGTGTCCGCTTGACCCAATTGGAATCTGGCCTGAATAAGCAAATTGATAAGGTACTGGAAACCCGCCCCAATGGCATTGCCTTCAATTATCAGGTAATCAAACAGGCAGAAACAGAAGGGCAGAACCTTATCCAACAGAGTTTAGGTGGTATTTTGCAGGACAGTATTAATGAAATGAGCCGTAATACGAGTAATCAGAATGGTGATGGCAAACAGATGCTAATGTCTCTCCTTGGTGGATTGGGAGGTGCACAAAATAGCTTTGATGCAGAATGGAAAAAACAGGAAAAAGAGCTGAAACATTTTAGAGAAGAGGTGTGTAATAAAGCTGATAAGCTGGAACAGTTACGTATCAACCTATTGAATTCCATTAACTAAATCACAATATGGGTTATATCAAATAAGAATCAATATGAAATTGATTCTTATTTGATTGACATCCTATGTTTGGTCTCTAGAATGCAAATCATTTCTTTATTCACATGATTAATTCAGGTGCCACAATGAAAAAGATCCTGCCGATTGTTATTGCATCACTGCTTTCTGCTACCAGTTACTCTGCATTCAGCCAATCACCAGAATTATTTACGCCAAATTCAGTGACAGCTCAATCTGGTGATTATGTCACGGTAAAACATCCTTCCGGTGAAACTCAAGTTAAAAAGAATCCAAAACGGGTGGTTTTGTTCGATTTTGGAACGTACGATTCAATGGTAAAACTGGGATTGTCTGAGCGAGTGATTGCATTACCCATTAATAATTTACCTGAATATGTACGTAATGATGTGTCTGCAACTATGCACAATGCAGGGGGAATGAAAGAGCCAAACTTGGAAAAATTAGCAGAAATCAAACCAGATTTGATTGTCATTACTGGTCGTCAAGGTGCTTTCTATGATCGTCTGTCACAAATAGCACCAACCATTAATTTAAATACGGACAATAAAAATTACCTAGCATCCGTTGATAGTAATCTTAAATTGTTGGGTGAGCTATTCAATAAGCAGGATATCGTGAAAGCGCAATTTGCTGATTTGGAAAAAACACTTGCATCCGCTCAGGCAAAAGCGAAAGCAGCGAACAGCAAGATATTGGTATTACTGCATAATGCGGGTGAGTTATATCCTAATAATCAGGCTATTGTTTACAACGTGATTAAAGCACCTCGTGCTGTCTTGCCAGCTAAATCGGATAAAGACAAAAGCAAGAGTGTGACGGCGGATATGATTGCACAAGCTAACCCTGATGTGATTTTTATTATCGACCGCAGTGAAGCAATTGGTGCAGGTAAGTTAGAAAAAGCTCAGTTTGAAAATGATCAAGTCAAATCAACTAATGCCTATAAAAACGGCAAGATCGTGTATTTACAGCCTGATCTTTGGTACTTGTCTGGCGGTGGCTTGGATAGCATGACAAGACAAATCAATGCAGTTGCTGATGCCTTGTAATCGCGCAAATTAAAATCCTTTTTTTCTGAATTTACCCTGAAATCTGAATAGTTAGATTTTGGGGTAATTTCGACTCACTTATTATTCTAACCTGATATTGTTGCTAAACTGAAACAATCAAGCAAAATCATGACCTGGCCTTGCGGTATACAAAATCTACGTTAGGATATTTCAAAAGGCATCCAATGGGGGACATAAGCATGATTATTAGTTCAACTGAATTTAAGAATAATGATTTCTTGAAAAAAGAGCATGAATTTAATCAATTTGATGGCAATGGTGATAACCGTTCCCCCGAACTTTCCTGGGCGGACGCACCAGCCGGAACCCAAAGTTTTGCGATAACTGTCTATGATCCTGATGCACCAACGGGTAGTGGTTTCTGGCACTGGGTCGCTTTTGATATTCCCGCTGAAACACAATCCTTACCTGCGAATGCAGGGCAAAGTGATGGTAGCCAATTACCAATCGGTACAATTCAGAGCAGAAATGATTATGGTCTGTTTGGTTTCGGTGGTTGTTGCCCGCCTGTGGGGGATAAAGCCCATCGCTATATTTTCACCGTACATGCCTTATCGGTAGAAAAACTACCGGGAGTTGATGCTGAAACAACAAATGCCGTTGCCCGTTTTATGCTCCAGGCCAATACCCTGGCAACAGCTTCGATTACCGGCTACTACCAGCGTTAACTGGTTAATAATTCTTCCGTTTCCAGTAAGGGGTATCTATTACTCCGTGTCCGGTATTAATCCGCAAGGGGTTGGATGTACATAAAATCATGGCGATGATGTCTGATATTTTCACGGCCTGGGATTATCGTCACGGCAATTACTATTAATTATTGTTGATTAATATCTCTTACAGATAATATCTTTGGCGGGTGTAGTTGTACCCGCATCAATATCTGTAGCTACGCTTTTTTCTCTCTCTCCAAATCTTGCCTTAGCTTGCGTTGTAAAGAGTTTGCAAACTGTTGTACACGCGAAGACAGAGTATTTTCTGATTTAAACAGTATCCATGCTTGATAAATATCCATGTTCCATTCAGGGAGAAGCCGTACTAATTTCCCTTCTGCCACTGCTTCATGGGTAACATAATCGGGTAGATAGGCAATGCCAGCCCCAGCGAGAGCGGAACTCATTAACGCCACACTGTTATTGATGCGAAATCGGCTACGTACTTCAATATCCAGCTTATTTCTTTCTTTATGGAATGGCAGGGAAATAGTATGCGCAGGGCCACGAAATAGCAGGTAATCGTAACGAGGAAGATCTTCAGGTTTCTCTATTGGCGAAAATTGGTTTATATAGTCTGGGGTAGCGTAAAGTCCCCAAGTGATATCAATTAAAGGCATGACAAGCGGATATTGTGGCGTTTCACGCCCTATGATGATGGCAATATCACATTGATCTTCCTCCATATTAATGGTTCGGTCGGTCAGTTCCAGATCAACGCTAATATGAATATTTCCGGCGATAAAGTGATTTAGAGCGGGGACAATACATTGGCTGCCAAAAGATACTGGAGCAATCAAACGTAAACTTCCCATCGGTTGTTCATGAAAATTACGTATAAAATGTTCAGCATTTTGGGCTTCGGTAAGGAGCCGGTGGCAATATTGGTAATAACTCATCCCGACTTCTGTCACTTGAATTTTACGTGTAGTGCGGTTGAGTAATTGAGTCCCTAATCTTACTTCTAATTGGGCAATCTCGCGGCTGACGGAAGACTTAGACAGTCTTAACGATTTTGCTGCTTCGGTAAAACTCAACGTCTCTACCACACGGGCAAAGACCACCATAGAGGTAAGATTCTCAATATTATTCATGCAATAACCTGATGATTTACGCGTGGGAGCTGCCCTATAACATATCACATATCACATATCCTGTAGTGATATGTCAGATTCAATAGGTAAGAATTTCCCATTTTGTGAACAACTGTCCCATACTGGAAACAGTGAACCATACGATGGTATTTCCCTACGTTAAGGAGTCGTAATCTTGTTAGGATGACAATCTGTTGAGTCTGTTTTTATCTTTCGGAGGGCAAGATGAGATGAGCCAAACAATTACACAAAAAATTCTTGCGCGGGCAAGTGGGCGTGCACAAGTCACTCCGGGTGAAGTGGTTTGGGCGAAAGTGGATATTCTGATGTCTCACGATCCCTGTACACCGGGTGTAGCCAGCGTATTTAAAAAGGAATTCGGGCAAGATGCAAAGATATGGGACCCTGAACGCTTTATTTTAATTCCAGACCATTTTGTCTATTCTGCGGATTCACAGGCTAACCAGAATATTCGGGTCATGCGTGAATTTGCTGCTGAACAGAACATAAAATATTTTTATGATGTCGGGACGCCTAATTATAAAGGTGTGTGCCATATAGGACTCGCAGAAGGAGGGCATATTCGCCCTGGCGAAGTATTACTGGGCACAGATTCTCATACTGTGACCGCGGGTGCTTTTGGGGCATTTGCCATAGGGTTAGGTATTACTGACGCCGCCTATGCGTTAGGTACGGGAGAAATTCCTCTTAAGGTGCCAACAACCATTCGGGTTAATTTTACCGGAACCAAGCCAGCCCATGTTTTAGCTAAGGACATGATTTTAGCCGTATTGTCAGAGTTGACTGTTGATGGTGCGACCTATCAGGCCATAGAGTTTGGTGGTAATGTCATTGATGAGTTATCAGTAGAAGAACGCATGACGATTTGCAATATGGTCGTTGAGTGTGGGGCCAAAAACGGCATTATGGTTCCCAATCAGGAGACTTTGGATTATTTGGCGGAACGCAATAATCTCCCGTTTGAAATTGTCTACCCTGACGAAGATGCGCAATATAGCCGCGTGTTAAATATTGATGTTTCCACGATGAAACCGAAGATTGCCAAACCCCATTCACCAGATAATGTCGTTTCCATTGATCAGGTAGCCAATGTCGCCATTTCTCAGGCATATATTGGTTCTTGTACGGGGGGCAAGCTGGAGGATTTTGTTGCGGCAGCGCGCGTTATCAAAGGGCATAAGGTAACAATTCCGACTTATGCAGTGCCTGCAACAAAAGAAGTTTTCCATAGGACGATTACCACCCAAATCGATGGTGTTTCTGTCTACCAAATTTTAAGCGATGCAGGCGTAAGACTTTCTTCTGAATCAGGGTGCGCAGCTTGTTGTGGTGGCCCGCCAGATACTTTTGGACGTGTCAATGATCCAATATCAGTGATATCCACCACCAATCGCAATTTTGTCGGCAGAATGGGGCATAAACGTGCCAACATTTATCTTGCTTCCCCTTATTCTGTTGCCGCAGCAGCTATTACTGGTCAAATAACAAATCCTGAGGAGTTTTTATGAGTGAGTTAAAGGAAAATATCATTCAGGGTGAGGTTTATGTCTTGACCGATAATATTGATACTGACCAAATCCTCTCAGCTGAATATCTCAAGGTCAATCCTTCGACTCCTGAAGGGTATGCCCAACTGGCTTCGCTGGCGATGTGTGGACTGCTGGAAGGTTCACTGCCTTTTATTGATGAAAGTAAAGGAAAAGCGAAATATCCAATCATTGTGGCAGGGCAGAATTTTGGCTGTGGATCTTCGCGTGAACATGCTGTTGCCGCGTTAGGTGCTTCAGGTGTGAAAGCGGTTCTTGCCCAATCTTATGCCCGTATATTCTTCCGGAATTGTGTATCAACCGGAGAGTTATTGCCTGTTGCAGCCCAGGAGCGCTTGTGTGAAAAATTAGTCACAGGTGACAGTGTTGAGATTGATATTGAAAACCAGACAGTTATCCTGCTGAAAGATGGTAAAAAATATCAAACCGATCCTATTGGTGAACTTGCCAATATTGTCTCTGCCGGAGGGCTATTTTCTTACGCTCGTGCGTCGGGAAGAATAAGATGATATTGAAAACAGCCATCTTTTATTATATTAATAGATGGCTGTTTAATTTAAAAAATCCTGGTGCTCATTTTATTTTCTCTTGATTTATTTTTCCTTTTATAAATTTTAATGTGATTAATTATCTTGGCATTTTGTAAGATATTATTATCAATATTATATCATTTTTTGGAATAATATTATTAGGGGGGTTTAAATGATTAGTGTTTACAAATTTGATAAGTTGGAAAATAAAGCTATTTTTAATGCTCTTAATATAATTAATGTTAATCCTTATAAAAATTATCTTAATTTTAAGCGTGAAGTTAGTAATCTTATTTTGTTGGAGAAAGTACCAAAGAAATTTATAGATATATGTCATAAAATAAAAGACGAAAGGCGACTGTATGGTATTAATGCTCAACTATTGAAAAATCTTCCTATTGATAGAGTTGTTCCTGAATTCGATCAGGAAGATCCTGTGAATGACAAATACAGGAAGAAAACAACATTCATTGGCGAAAGCCTGTTAGAACTTTTCTCACAGTTAACCGACTCACCTCTTCTGGCTTATCAGACACGCAATAACGGCGATTTCTTTCATGATGTCTACGCGCATAAGAAATATTCTAATACACAAACGCAAAAAACTGATGGTGAACTCTATTTCCACAATGATCGTACCGCACACCCTGTGAGAGCAGATTTTCTTAGTTTACTCGGTATGCGTTGTAGCGAACAAAATCTGATTTATACAGGTTACCTTGATGGAAAAGAGATACTTTCTTGGCTAAAGCCAGAATCGCAACAATGGTTACGTCAACCTTGGTATATAACACCTTACGACGAATATTCAAGAGACTCTAACAAAAAACAACTTTACTCTGAAAAGCATGTCATTCTTGAAAACATACATACTTTTCGTTACTACGATACTCGTACTACCTATTTATCAGATGCTCCTAAAGAAGCTATTGAAGCACTTCTTGAACTAAAAATTGCTATCACTAAAGCAAAAAAGGAACGTGTTTCTATTAATAGCGGAGATTTATTCTCTTTTGCCAATCAGGATTCACTGCATAATCGTGAAATTATCAAGGTTGTTGATAAAAATGCCATGAAAAAACGTTGGTTACTTAAAACATATAGTTTCAGAAATGAAGAGTGTTTAAACAAATATAGAGAATATTTTCATCCAGAAATATCTGGTTTAGTTCAGGAATAATTATTATTTTTCTAATACGAAACACTTTCTTTATCTGGTAATGCTGTTTGATTAAGGGATAATTAAGCAACGTGGGTAACTGTGTGAACTGGGTAAATTATAGATCTAAAAACAATACTCCTTCAACTTCCAATCAATAAAACTGCACCTTTTAATGTTTGGGTGCAGTTTATTTTGTCAAAGAAACAGTTCCAGTAAGGAATTCAGGAATAGTTTGCCGTGCTTAGTAATTTGCCAGTGCGTATCGCTTTCAGTGATATAGCCTTTCGCTAGCGCCTTATCGATTTGTGGACGGATAGCGTTTTCTGGTAATCCAGTAAATTGGCTGAAATCTTGCCGTGGCATTGCTTCTAGCAGACGAAAACGATTCATGAAAAATTCAAATGGACGATCTTCATTATCCACCTGATTTTGTTGATCCAAATAACGCTCCTGCATATAGCCGCGCGGGTGTTTGGTTTTCACTGTGCGCAGGATGTGCCCATCTGGAAAAGAAATCTTTCCATGTGCACCACAGCCAATCCCCAAGTAATCGCCAAAACGCCAGTAATTGAGGTTATGCTGACATTGATAGCCCGGTTTGGCATATGCCGATGTTTCATACTGCTGATAGCCTGCCGACGTTAATAATTGGTGACCTTGAGAGAAGATATCCCATAGTGCATCATCATCTGGCAGAATTGGTGGTCGGGAACCGAAACTAGTATTAGGTTCAATCGTCAACTGATACCAGGACAGATGGGGTGGAGAAAGTTCAATAGCCTGGCGTAAATCATTCAGCGCTTCATCCAGTGTCTGGTTAGGCAAACCGTGCATCAAGTCCAGATTAAAACTACGTAATCCAAGCCCATCCGCTAATCGTGCCGCTCGTTTAGCTTCTTCCGGGCCGTGGATGCGCCCTAAGCGGATGAGTTTATCAGAGCCGAAACTTTGTACTCCTATTGAAATCCGGTTAATCCCCGCTTGTTGATAGGCACTGAAACGATCAGCTTCAATAGTTCCAGGATTAGCTTCCATGGTAATTTCTGCCTGTGGGGAAAGTGGCAGTGAATCCCTTACCCCATCAAGTAATCGTTGCATACCTTCAGCGCTTAATAAGCTAGGTGTACCACCGCCGATAAAGATCGTCGATACCTCACGATCATCAACCATAGGTAGATCATTTCGTAAATCAGCCAGCAGATGTTCGACATATTCCTGATGTGGTACATCCCCCTTTAACGCATGTGAATTGAAATCACAATAAGGGCATTTCTGTACACACCAGGGAATATGAATATAGAGACTAATTGGTGGTAATTTAAGCATTACGCATAGCTTCCAACAGCATTTTTAAGGCTTGTCCACGATGTGAAACCGCACTTTTTTGCTCACGACTCAGCTCTGCTGCTGTACAGCCAAATTCTGGTACATAAAAAATGGGATCATAACCAAAACCGCCGCTTCCGGCAGGCTCCCGGCTGATAACACCAGACCAACGACCATGGAAAACCAGAGGAGTTGGATCTTCTGCATGACGTAAATAGACCAGAACGCAATTAAATTGTGCCTGGCGTTGTTCATCAGAAACATCGCGCATCGCTTCCAGCAATTTTTCCAGGTTATCTTGATCGGAGGCATCAGTTCCCGCATAACGGGCTGAGTAGATGCCTGGGGCACCACCTAACGCATTGACTGATAACCCGGAATCGTCAGCAATGGCGGGTAAACCTGTGACAGCCGCAGCATGACGAGCTTTGATGATGGCATTTTCAACAAAGGTCAGACCTGTTTCATCTGCCGAGTCTACGCCCAATTCAGTTTGAGCTACGATATCTAAACCAAAGTCAGCCAGCAAACCTGCCAATTCACGTACTTTGCCTGCATTTCCCGTAGCGAGAACAACTTTCTGCATTGTTATTATCCAATTAACTTATTATTTATTGACCAATTAGGGCCGGAACTAACCACGCTAAAACATCATAACGGAGAGCGTTTAGCGCATACAGGATCAATATAACAATCATGGCTGAGAAATCGATCCCCCCCATTGCAGGGATAATTCGACGTATCGGTGCCATCAGTGGTTCTGTCAGTTGGAACAGAACATAATCAACAGGATTACGTCCCTGGCTGATCCAACTCAATAATGCGCGGACGATGACAAGCCAAAATACCAATTTTCCGGCGGCGGTAAGCAGTTCAATTAATCCGAGCAGGAATATCATGGCAGAAGGTAGTAAGAATTGTCCTGCTGCTAACCAGAAAGGGAGTAACATTTTGATAAGAACAAGCAAGTAAGCTAGAACAACTGAGGCTGAATCAATAGGGCCAATAGCGGGGATAACTCTACGCAATGGGCGCACTACCGGTTGGGTGATTTTGACGATAAATTGTGAGAATGGATTATAAAAATCGCAACGCGCCCACTGCATCCAGACCCGAAGCAGTAAAACTGCGGTATATAAGTCCAGAACCGTAAAAAAGAGAAAGTTTAAGAATTGCATGTAGCAGCCCTGATTAAATTACATTTGATTGATTTAAAATAATTTTTCCATTTCCTGTGCCCGGTGGATTGCTCCTTGCATGGCTTGGGATACAATTTCCGGCAGATTGCTTTCGTAAAAAATACGTAATGCTTCGGCAGTTGTTCCCCCTTTAGATGTTACCTGTTCGCGCAGAAGAGAAAAAGGAAGTTCTGCCTGTGATTCAGCAAGTTTAGCTGAACCAATGGCCGTTTGCAGGACAAGTTCTCTGGCCGTCTGGCTATCAAAGCCCAAACGTTCAGCTTCCTGCTGCATCGATTCCATAAACAGGAAAAAATAAGCCGGGGCACTTCCTGCGACCGCAATAATATTGTTGATATGATCCTCCTTCTCAACCCTACAGACTTTACCGACACTATTCATCAATGATTCAGCAAATTGGCGATCAGACTCGTTGACCTGTTTAGGAGCGAACATTCCACTGATCCCTTGCCCAATCAGAGCAGGAGTATTTGGCATAATACGGATAATATTGAGGTTATCTTGCAGCAATGAGTAAAAGCGGGAAACAGGAATGCCGGCAGCAATGGAAAGAACGAGTTTTTGGTCGAGATTTACCTGTGAGCGCAAGGGGCCACAAACTTCTTCCATCATTTGAGGCTTAACTGCTAACACAATAACATCTGCCTCTTGAGCGTAGCGAATATTGTCACTTTGGCTGTTAACGCCATATTTTTCAGCCAAGACATCACGGCGAGTCGTACTTGGTGAACATACGGTGATAAGTTCGGCAGAATAACCTTTTTTGACTAATCCGGCGATGATGGCATGGGCCATATTTCCAGCACCGATAAAAGTGATTTTTTTATTTTCCATGAAGAATCACCTCGAATAATATCTGATTAATTTTGTTCAGTTAATTTGGCAGAGCTATATTGGCGGGCACCGAAAATTGCTGTTCCAATGCGTACTAAAGTTGATCCGCAAGCGATAGCGGCTTCCATATCATCAGTCATTCCCATAGAAAGTGTATCTATTTGTGGATATTGTGCCTTTAATTTAATAAACGCTTGTTCCATTTGGCGAAAAACGTCTGTTTGTCGTTTAAAATCACTTTCTGGTGCAGGAATAGCCATCAAACCACGTAATACCAGATTAGGCAGAGAATTGATAATTGCTGCCAGTTCCTCCAGTTCTTCCAAAAGAATACCTGATTTACTGCTTTCCCCACTGATATTAATTTGGATCAGAACATTCAGTGGAGCCATATTTTTAGGTCGTTGTTCACTCAAACGTTGAGCGATTTTCAAACGGTCAATAGTATGGCACCAGTCAAAATGTTCGGCTACCAGACGGCTTTTATTAGACTGCAATGGGCCGATAAAGTGCCACACTAAATCGTCGTGGTTAGCAAACTGTTGAATTTTTTCAACGCCTTCCTGAACGTAATTCTCACCAAATTCCCGTTGGCCTGTAACTATAGCTTTTGCGATAGCTTCCACAGGTTTGGTTTTACTGACGGCAAGTAACGTAATTTCTTCTGGAGAACGTCCGCATTTTTGAGCTGCAAGGATGATATGGTTCCTGACATCGTGAAGATTTTGTTCAATATTGTGCATAAGAAACTCAGGAGATTAAAAAATGAATATGGAAAAATTAGTGGCCCTTAGTGTAAAGCATAATGCTTCCGATCTGCATCTTTGTGTCGGGCAAGTGCCAATTTTGCGCATCAATGATATGTTGTATCCGCAAACACAACTATCAGAAATTGATGGTGATTTTATTATGGCATGGAGCAAAGCCGTATTGCCTGAAGAGCAGCAGCAACAGTTACAGGTAATCGGGCATGTCGATTTTGTCGTAGAAATGCAGGATAAACGACGGCTAAGAGGAAATCTGTTCTATCAACAAGATCATATTTCATTAGTGTTACGGTTAATTCCTGATAAGTGCCCGACGTTGGAACAACTATATGCTCCAGAAGTTATCCAGCGCCTTATTTTACAGGAAGAAAACAATCTGACAGAAAATGGCTTGATATTAGTGACAGGAGCAACCGGAAGCGGTAAATCGACGACATTGTCAGCGATGATTAATGCTCTCAACAATCACGTCAGAAAACACATTGTCATGTTGGAAGACCCGATAGAATTCGTACACCGAAGCCGGAACTGTTTAATACAACAAAGGCAAATCGGGAAGGATGTGCCAGATTATCAAACTGCACTAAAAGGGGCATTACGGCAAGATCCTGATGTGATCCTGCTAGGGGAATTGCGCGATAAGGAAACGATCCGATTAGCATTGACCACCGCTGAAACCGGGCACTTGGTTCTGTCAACACTACATACTCGCGGGGCAATTCAGGCTATAGATCGTCTGGTGGATGTTTTTCCCGCCGATGAAAAGGGATGGATATGCAGCCAACTGGCGGGTAGTTTAAAGGCGGTTATTGCTCAACAATTGCTTCCTGCTAAAAACGGAGGCAGGGTGGCTATTTATGAAGTTCTGGTCGTCAACCAGGCTGTCGGCCATTTGATCAGGGAAGGAAAAAATCACCAGATAGCAACATTAATGCAGACAGGATCTGCCTGCGGTATGCAAACTTACGAGCAAAGCCGCCAACAACGCAAATCGTCGGGGTTGCTAGTGGAATAATGGCATGATGGAAAGTTCATCATGACCAGAATTCACAGTGATCGCTTTTTTTTGGCTATGAATACCGTTGCTCAAACCAGCTTTCCAGAATGACGACAGCAGAAGCGGAATCAACTTTGCCTTTATCAAGGGCGCGATATCCACCATGATCAAACAAGTGAGATCGCGCTTCTACTGTGGTTAGGCGTTCATCGTGTAGCTCAACCTGGACGCCGAAACGACCATGTAAACGGTTAGCAAATTTGCGTGCCTGTGCTGTAACCAGTTGCTCTGTACCATCCATATTGAGTGGCAGACCAACAATGACCAAATCGGGTTGCCATTCTTTGAGGAGCTTTTCAATCATATCCCAATTGGGAGAACCCTCTTTTGCTTTGAAAGAATCTAATGCTCTGGCTGTGCCGGTTATTTCCTGCCCGATAGCTGCACCAATACTACGAGTACCAAAATCGAATGCAATCACTGTGCGATTTTTCATCAGGCATGCCCTGCTTGTAATGCGAGATTGTGGCTATTAATTCCCAATAAGGATGCGGCTTCACGCCAGCGGTCGGCAACAGGGGTATTGAAAATAATAGAGGCTTCTGCACTGACGGTAAGCCAGCTATTTTCCATAATTTCTTTTTCCAGTTGGCCTTTTTCCCAACTTGAGTATCCAAGAGTCATTAAAACATTTTTTGGTTGGCGTGGTGTACCTAGTGCTTCCAGCATATCCTTGGAAGTGGTAACCATTGTTTCATCAGAGATTTGGATGCTGGAACTGAAGCCGGATTGTGGTGTGTGTAAAATAAAACCATGCTCTTCAGACAGAGGGCCGCCAGCCATTACAGGCTTATTCAGATTAATATTATCGTCTCTGTCTTCGGGGGCGATACCCAACTTCTTCAAGATCCCTTGAATAGAAATCTGAGCTATCGGTTTATTAATAATTAACCCCATTGCCCCGTTTTGATCATGTTCGCAGATATAAACTACAGAACGATTGAAATAAGGATCAGTGAGCGAAGGCATGGCGATGAGAAAATGATGCTGTAGATTCATGTGTTTTCTGATAGTTATTTTTACAATGTATGAATGAGTTGGCCCACACAGTATGTGGGCGCATATGATAAATGGCAAATACTGTCAGGAAATGGAAGCTGTTTAACCGATTATACTGTCTGTTTTTCCAATCGTTTTTCAATCGCATCCATCAACATGCCTGTAATGGAGATTTCAGGAAAAGCGGCTTCTATTTCACGTACACAAGTTGGGCTGGTAACATTGATTTCAGTCAAACGGTCACCAATGATATCAAGCCCAACGAAAATTAACCCTTTCTCTTTTAAGACAGGAGCGACGGCGCTTGCGATAGCCCAGTCACTTTCTGACAGTGGACGAGTTTCTCCGCGCCCGCCTGCTGCAAGGTTACCACGGGTTTCACCCTGGGCGGGGATGCGGGCCAGGCAGTAAGGCACGGGCTCGCCATCAACAACCAGTACACGTTTATCTCCATCCTTAATGGCTGGCAGAAAATTTTGTGCCATACAGAAGTGGCTGCCATGCTCGGTCAGTGTTTCAATAATCACACCGATATTCGGGTCATCTTGTTTCAGGCGGAAAACAGAAGCGCCACCCATACCGTCCAGCGGTTTAAAAATAACATCACCATGTTTTTGATGAAATTCACGCAGAGTTCTTGCGTTGCGTGTTACCAGAGTATCTGGTGTCAATTCAGGGAACCATGCGGTAAACAGTTTTTCATTACAGTCACGCAGGCTCTGTGGTTTGTTGACGATCAGGCTGCCTTTGGCTTCAGCCCTTTCCAAAATGTAAGTGGCGTAGATATATTCAGTATCAAAAGGAGGATCTTTGCGCATCAGGATAACATGCAGTGTATCAAGGGCTATATCCTGTTCGATGCCAAATTGATACCACTGTTGAGGGTTCTCTTCCACTGTAAGCAAACGGGTTCGTGCACGACCTTCCCCCTGATGCAGATAGAGGTCATTCATCTCCATGTAATGGATTTCCCATCCGCGTTTCTGTGCTTCCAGCAGCATGGCGAAACTAGTGTCTTTCTTTATTTTGATGGATGAGATTGGATCCATCACTATACCGAGCTTGATCATTCTTTCTCCTTAACCCAGATCACCAAAACGCACTTGTAATGCTGTAATTGCAGTGAGTGCCGTCGTCTCTGTCCGCAGGACACGAGGGCCTAACAGGATATCAGTAAATTGGTGATTTGCCGTCATTTCTATTTCTTCGGCGGATAATCCCCCTTCTGGGCCAATCAACAGGCGAACTTTTTTCACTGGTAATGGCAGTGTATTGATACTTTGGCTGGCACGAGGATGTAAATTTAATTTTAGGCTACTATCGTTTTCTGCACACCATGCTTCAAGTGTCATAACCGGACGGATTTCAGGGATCTGATTGCGTCCACATTGTTCACAGGCAGAAATTGCGATTTTTCTCCATTGCTGTAATTTTTTTTCCAGCCTTTCTGCATCCAGTTTCACACCACAGCGTTCAGAAAGTAATGGCGTAACAATATTAACGCCTAATTCAACGGATTTTTGAATTGTGAATTCCATTTTTTCACCACGGGATATGACTTGCCCCAGATGCAGATCCAATGGTGATTCGCGGTTAGACAATTTGCCTTCAAGGATGCGCACTTTGACTGCTTTTTTACTGGATTCAGTAAGTTCTGCATCAAAAACCTGATTGCTACCATCAAAGAGTTGCAATTGTTGTCCGCTACTCATTCTGAGCACACGGCCAACATGATTGGCAGCATCATCACTCAGGTTGATTACGGTTCCTACAATGAGTGATTCAGGATGATAAATGCGGGGAATTCGCATATTTTTTCTTTCCTTCTTTTTTCCGGATAGTTCCTTTCCAGACAGTTCAGATACAGCCTAACGCTATATCATAAAGTTGATTTATCGCCATGATAAATGAGCGCTGATTGTATGATCAAGCTATCTCTCAGACTAAAAGAAACTCAAGGTACAGTTGCGAGCTGGCTCGCATATTTATTTCATCATGGCTGTTTTAATGCATTTTTCATTGCCAATGACCTGAACGGGAATTTAGTATTCACCGTGTTCTGATTAATATCAGAGAATAAATAGGGAGTATCGTATGTCCTGTGAGTTTCAAGATGTAGCTAAAAAGTTGCAACTTGAAAGAGGGCAGAGATAACAGGGATGTTATTTTATGGAAACTATATTGAACATTTTCATGGATGGGAAAAATGTATGGTTCAATAACTTCGTCAATATAAATGAAATAATAATTTTATTTTTCTGCATCATTTTATTTTTCTTAGCAGTGATCGATATAAAAACTTATCAGCTACCAGATATTTTCACTCAGCCGTTATTATGGCTTGGATTGGTACTTAATAGTAATAGTGATATAGTTCCAATAAAGAGTGCGATATATGGCGCCATATCAGGGTATTTATATTTATGGGTATTGTATTGGTTTTGTCGGTATACATTGAAGAAAGAGGGAATAGGTTACGGTGATTTAAAATTGACTGCCGCAATTGGTGCATGGATTGGTGTAGAAATGATACCCATATTGATGTTGCTGGCTTCATTATCTGGTCTATTAGGGTTTGTTATGATTTGGCTGAAAAGAAAAAGCTATCCTGAATTTATCGCTTTTGGGCCTTATCTCTGTTTTTCTGCCATGCTTTTGATGGTTTTTAATTTGCATGGGGCTAATGTGATTTCGCTTTAGTCATTTTAGATAATTATCACAGAAAACTTAAACATGATGCCTCCTCTTTTAATCTTTTAAATATCAGGAAATACATCAAACAAAAAAGTTCTATTGGGCAGTCTTTTAACTTGATTGATGCCAATAACAGGCAGTGGGGAAATAAAAAGTGGCGGAAAGAGCAAGATTTTGACCTCGTGTACACATTCCGCACAGGGTAGATATTAAAAGCATTTAATTAGGTGGTGGTTTAAAGACTAGCAATAAAATATGGATGTTACTTTTCGTAACACCCATATTTTTAATTTATTGAGGCCACTTCATTTCGCCTTTCAATACTTTGGCACTTAATTCAAGACTGGATTCATCAGCAAGGTTTGGGTAATGTTTTTTCATGGCTGAAATTAACGCTTCTGAATCTTTTGCTTTTGATAACTCTTTTTCCAGTGTGGTCAGATAATTTTGGGTAAAATTTACTGATTCCAATGTCATTGATGAATTTCCCAGATAATGACCGGGAACCACAGTTTTAGGTTTCAAGCTTTTGATTCGCTCTAATGTCTGCATCCAGTGCTGGCGTGATGATTTAGTCTGAGTATCAGCAATCCATACATGGATGTTATCAGAAACAGTTACACCACCAACAACTGCTTTTAATTTCGGGATCCATACGAAAGTGCGGTCTGCGGCAGGGCCATTTAAACCTTCAACAATCAGTTTTTCACCATCTACGGTAAAGGTATTTCCTTTCAATGGCTCAGGTACGATAATTTTCTGGGGAGCTTGATCTTTTAGGATGCCCCCCCAATAGACCAGTTTACCATCTTTGGTTTCTTTGATAGCTTTAATCGTTTCAGGTGAAGCGATCACTTTGGCATCAGGGAAAGCTTCAGTGATCACATCAAGGCCAAAATAAAAATCAGGATCAAATTGGCTGATGTAGATCGTTGTCAGTTTTTTACCGGTCTGTTGGATCATTTTAACCAGTTCTTGAGCGTCGCTTTTTTTGAATTGTGCATCGATCAGTACAACTTCATGTTTGCCACTGATGATTTCAGAAGAGACCGGGAAAATGCCAGCTTCGCCCGGATTGTAGACATCTAACTTAAGATCGGCTGCTTGGGCTAATGCCCCCATTCCCAGAGAGAATGTTGCAGCCAGAACGGTATTTCGTATTGTTTTATGAGCCATCATCGAATTCCTATACAAAAATGCTTATTTGCTTGAGCGGTTCGTATAATAAATTGCATATTTCGATTTAAAAATCCCATTACTGGCAACTATTTGTTGCATATATCGAGCTAATCAACATGGAGACACAGAGACGAGATGGACAGGATCACCGCAGCACAGGTTTTTGTCACAATTGTTGAACAGGGCAGTTTGAGTGCAGCAGCAGAACGGCTTGATATGTCACGGGCAATGGTGTCACGTTATCTATCTGAAATGGAGAGATGGGCAGAAGTTCGTCTTCTGCATCGCACAACACGTAATATCAGTCTGACTTCAGAGGGAGAGCAGGCTTATCAGCGTAGCCTTAAATTGATGGAGTTAGCGGAAGCGATGCCAACTCAGCAATTGACAGAGGCTCATACCCTGAAAGGATTATTAAGGGTAGGTTGTTCTCAATCGTTGGGAGTCAGCGCACTGTCTGTGGCGATTACTGAATTTATGCGGAAGTATCCTCAGGTCGCTGTTAATCTGCAAATCAATAATAAAGTGATTAAATTGGTTGAAGAACGCATTGATTTAGCAATTCGCATTACCAATAATCTGGAGCCGAATTTGATTGCTCGTCCGCTATCAACTTGTCACTCTGTTGTTTGTGCAGCTCCTTCTTATTTAGATGGCAAAATAATCCCGCAAAAACCTGTCGATTTGGCAGAACATAATTGCCTGACATATAACTTTTTTGGCAAGAGCTTATGGTTGTTCGAAAAACAACATCAGCAGTATTCAGTTCCTGTCAGTGGGGCGTTAAGTGCCAATGAATCTACGGTACTTATGGAAGCTACATTGCAAGGAGCCGGCATCACTATGCAACCTTATTATTCCGTCTCACCTTACTTAAAATCCG
The DNA here is from genome assembly GCF_040838225.1 of Xenorhabdus sp. SGI246. Classification (NCBI taxonomy): domain Bacteria; kingdom Pseudomonadati; phylum Pseudomonadota; class Gammaproteobacteria; order Enterobacterales; family Morganellaceae; genus Xenorhabdus; species Xenorhabdus sp. SGI246. Next base: position 69,377 of record NZ_JBFPEZ010000040.1, on the reverse strand, counting down.
GGCAGTTGATTGAGCTGTTACCTGATTATCAACCGCAGGCAATGGGAATTTACGGTATTTATGTCAGCCGTCAAAATATGCCCGCCACTTTACGGGCATTGTTGGATTTTCTGGTTGAGTGGTTTGCATCTTCTCCCCACTGGCAACAATTAATGTTGAAAAGCTAATGCTAATTTTTGTGGAAATAGTTCAGCCTGCTGCTTTAGATGAGTAATAAATATTTCGACAGGCTCTGAAGATGGGCGATGAATAGGTTTAATTAAGCTGACTGTGAACGGAATTTCGATACTGAATGGCCGTATGCAGAGCCCGGCATTTTTATCCAGATAATCCAGTGCTGTCAGTGGGTTGACAATCGATACACCAATACCTTCACTGACCATGGCACAGACTGATGCCGCACTGTGAGTTTCCATGATCATTTTGCGTGAGACCTGATATTTGTTAAATATCGCATCAATCAGTTGCCTGTAGCTATCTGTAATAGAAAGGCTGATAAACGGGTGTCCATGAAAATCTTCTGGTTCTAGTCGTGCTTTTTGTGTGAGTGGATGGTTGGCGGGCAAAACACAAACTTCATTCAATGTTATCAAGGTCTCACGTCCGGTTCCTGCGGGGGTCTGCATATGTTCAGTCAAACCGAGATCGTAACGTTGTGCTGAAAGCCATTCTTCCAGTAGGGGTGATTCTTGTGGAATGATGGTTAGTTGTGCATCAGGGTAGGATTGGATAAAGCTATGACAGGCTTTAGGCAATAAGGATTGGGAAAATACTGGCAAACAGGTCATGGATAGTTGGGCATATTCAAACTGGCGGATACAATCTGCCGTATTGAGTATTCTTTCCAGCCCGTAATAGGAACGCTGTACTTCTTCAAATAGTTTTATTCCTTGTGCTGTTGGGAATAAACGCCCTTTTATCCGATCAAATAACTTCAATTTCAGTAATTGTTCAAAGCGTGCCAGTTCACGGCTCACCGTTGGTTGTGAGGTTTTCAATAAAACCGCTGCATCAGTCAGATTTTTGGTGGTCATGACTGCATGAAAAATCTCTATATGTCGCCATGAACAGGTGTGCATAACCTTCCCCCCTTTTTATTTGGTTTGCTGTTTCACGTAAAGTAATTATCTATATTGAAAGTCATATAACTGGATACCACATAATAATGTGTTTAAAAAGAAAGCAAAGCGATATCACAGACGAATAGGTGATAGTAAAAAGGATATTTTTATTCCTGCCTTATTGGTGTCAATAATGAAGCATCGGCTGATTTATGAGAAAGTCTCAATGATAAAACCAACTCTTACCACTTCTTTAAGCAAAAATTTTACACCAGAGAAACTCCTTAGCTTGCCCGCTGCTTATGGAACACCCTTGTGGATCTATGACAGCGCTATCATTATCAGGCAAATCGAACAGTTAAATCAGTTTGATGTTATTCGTTTTGCACAAAAAGCTTGTTCCAATACCCATATTCTGCGGTTGATGAGAAAACAAGGTATCAAAGTGGATTCGGTGTCATTAGGAGAAATTGAACGTGCGCTTCATGCCGGATTTCAGCCAGGACGCGATAAATCAGAAATCGTATTCACTGCTGATCTGATTAATGAAGAGACGTTGGATCGTGTAATTGAATTAGATATACCCGTTAATGCAGGTTCTATCGATATGTTGGAGCAGATTGGTGAACGTCAGGCTGATCATCCGGTTTGGCTGCGCATTAATCCGGGATTCGGGCATGGCCATAGTCAGAAGACTAATACCGGCGGTGAAAACAGTAAGCATGGGATCTGGTTTCAGGATTTGCCTTTAGCTCTTGAGAAAGTTCGTCAATATAAACTGAAACTGATAGGTTTGCATATGCATATTGGTTCAGGGGTTGATTACCAACATCTTGCTAATGTCTGTGATGCTATGGTGGAACAGGTTGTATTGTGTGGGGTGGATATTCAGGCCATTTCGGCAGGAGGAGGGTTATCTATCCCCTATAAAATCGGTGAAGAAGTTGTAGATACTGACCATTATTACAGTTTATGGCATAAAGCACGCCAACGTATTGAACAACATTTGGGGCATCATATTGAGCTGGAAATTGAACCTGGCCGTTTTTTGCTTGCCGAAGCAGGGATTTTGATGGCAGAAGTACGGGCGGTAAAATCTATGGGAAGCCGCCATTATGTGCTGGCAGATGCAGGTTTCAATGATTTAATGCGGCCAGCAATGTATGGCAGTTATCACCATATTTCTGTGTTGTCTGAAAATGAGCTATCTGGAAATGGGCTAGATAGTGAAGTTAAGAGCAGCGAAAGGGCAGATTTGCAGGAGACGTTGGTGGCAGGACCATTATGTGAATCAGGAGATGTTTTTACTCAGTTGGAAGGGGGGGAGGTTATTCCCCGTATGTTGCCTGATGTTTCTGTCGGGGATTATCTGATTTTCCATGATACAGGTGCTTACGGCGCATCTATGTCCTCAAATTATAATAGCCGGCCTCTGATCCCTGAAATATTGTTTGTTGATGGTGAACCTCGTTTAATTCGACGTCGGCAGACAATACAAGAATTGTTATCACTGGAAGTGATGTAAGAATATGAGGGCATAAAGCCCCCATATTTTTTAGCACTTATTTATTATCTGTACCATTCCAGCATCAGGCTGCTTTAGTCTGTTGCTGATTTTTAGACTTTTTTGTTGCATTGGGGACAGCAAAGGCATCTGCTTCAAATTCATCAACATTGATTGAACGCAGTCTGCTGACTTCTGCGCGTTTCAGGATATCAGCTTCTTCCTTAGTGATCTTATTATCCGCTAATGCTTTTTCAGCCAACTGATCCAGACGTGTAAAACTCAGGTTTTTACCTGCTTCACGGCTCAGGCGGGCGTGAATAGGTTCTGCAGCAATAATGTCATGCAATGCTTCTTCCAATAATCCATGAGGATTATGCTCACTTGGTGTCAGATATTGCCCACGACCAATCCGGTCACGAGTTGCGGATGGTGTTTGTAATATCTGTGCCAGTTTGTGATCCAATTTATCGGATGGTGCAGTATGTGAGCGGCCTAACGGGAAGATAATAACTCGCATTAAACCGGCAATCATGCGATTAGGGAAGTTACGCAGCAAATCGTTCAGGGCCTGTTCTGCCTGATGCAAGGTATCTTCTACAGCCCATTGGACCAGTGGTAAATCTTCTTTCTGGCGACCTTCATCTTCGTAACGTTTTAAGGTCGCTGTTGCTAGGAAAAGTTGACTCAGAATATCACCTAAACGGGCAGAGATACGTTCACGACGTTTTAAACTGCCACCTAATACCCCCATGGAAACATCAGACATTAGGGCAAGGTTTGCACTCAGGCGATTGATGTGCTGATAGTAACGACGCGTTGCATCATTGACTGGGGTATTGCTGGTTCTGCCATTGGTAATACCTAACCACAGGCTACGTAATGTATTGCTGGCAACGTGCCCTAAGTGACCGAACAATGCTTTATCAAATGCTTTGACATCGTTGTTTTCTGCTGCGGCTATTTCAGCCAGAACATAAGGGTGGCAGCGGATTGCACCTTGACCAAAGATAATCATGCTACGGGTCAGAATATTCGCACCTTCTACGGTAATAGCAATAGGTGCACCCTGATAACCACGAGCCAGGAAGTTGGATGGGCCGAGGCAGATACCTTTACCACCAGCGATATCCATTGCATCAATAATGGAACGCTGTCCTCTGTGGGTACAGTGATATTTCACGATAGCAGACAGAACGGCAGGTTTTTCGTCCAGCATAATGCCGCTTGTGATCATTGTTGCCGCAGCATCCATCAGGTAAGAGTTACCTGCGATGCGGGCCAGTGGTTCTTCAATACCTTCCATTTTGCCGATAGGCAGTTTGAATTGACGGCGGATATAAGAGTAAGCACCGATAGCCATAGCTGCGCTTTTCAATCCACCGGTGGCATTGGATGGCAGGGTAATACCACGACCAACAGACAGACATTCAACCAGCATACGCCAGCCTTGTCCTGCCATTTTCGGTCCACCAATGATGTAATCGATAGGAACGAAAATATCTTTACCGCGGGTTGGCCCATTCTGGAATGGAATATTCAAAGGAAAATGACGATGGCCGATTTCAACACCTGGGGTATTTGTTGGGATTAGGGCACAGGTTATACCCAATGATTCAGTCTCACCCAATAAGTGCTCTGGGTCATACAGTTTGAATGCCAGACCCAATACAGTCGCGATAGGAGCAAGAGTAATATAGCGCTTGTTCCAGTTCAGGCGCATACCGAGTACTTGTTCGCCTTGCCACTCGCCCATACAGACGACACCAGTATCAGGAATGGCCCCTGCATCTGAGCCGGCTTCCGGGCTGGTCAAAGCAAAACAAGGGATTTCTTCGCCACGGGCGAGGCCGGGAAGATAACGTTTTTTCTGCTCATCTGTACCATAGTGCTGCAACAGTTCACCAGGTCCCAATGAGTTAGGTACACCAACAGTTATCGCCAGAATACCGGAAACTCCTGCCAGTTTTTGCAGAACTTGTGATTGCGCATAAGCTGAGAATTCCAGACCACCGTATTCTTTTTTGATGATCATGGCAAAGAAACGGTGTTTTTTCAGATAGGCCCAAAGCTCTGGCGGTAAGTCAGCTAATTCATGGCTGATTTGGAAATCATTTGCCATACGGCAGGCTTCTTCCACGGGGCCATTAATGAATGCTTGTTCTTCATCGGTTAACTGTGGTTTTGGATAGTTATGCAATTTATTCCAGTCAGGGTTACCGCGAAACAGATCACCTTCCCACCATGTTGTACCAGCATCAATCGCCTCTTTCTCTGTACTGGACATACTTGGCATAACCTTGCGGAATGCTTTCAGACCAGGCGCAGAAAATAGAGAGATACGAGTTGGAGTAAAGACAAGGGGGAACAGGATAATAGCGAGTGGTAACAGCAACCAGTAGCTCCAAAGACCCGTAACACCCATGATGAATGTATAGGCAATAAGCAGTAAGCTGCTGACAGTCAGGCTGACTTTGCGGTAACAAAGTGCGCCAATCAAGACTAAAAACAAAATAATGCTGAGGACGGTCATAGTAAAACTCCTGTAAATCTCAGGTTGAGTCGTCAGAGGTCTGACCTGTTGTGATGTCCTTCTTTTTTAGATGAGGAAGAGACAATTATCAATATCTTTACATCTTAATTACAATCTGGCTCACAAAGTCATTGAAGTTTTTGGTGGAGGCATTTCTTAGAGATGTGATGGTATCTTCTTTCAGGGGGTGGAATCCGTTACACTGGGTAATTGTTATTATTAATCCCGAAGTCCTTTCCTTTCAGGAGAATGAGTCCCATGTATCAAGATCTGATCCGCAATGAGTTATCCGAAGCCGCAGAGACGCTGGCTAATTTCCTCAACGATAATACAAATATTGAAGCCATTCAAAAAGCGGCCGTTTTGTTGGCTGATTCATTTAAGGCGGGAGGAAAAGTGCTTTCGTGTGGTAATGGAGGTTCACATTGTGATGCTATGCATTTTGCGGAAGAGTTGACAGGTCGTTATCGCGAAAATCGTCCGGGATATCCTGGTATCGCTATTTCTGATCCTAGCCATTTATCCTGTGTTAGCAATGATTTTGGCTATGATTATGTGTTTTCCCGTTATATTGAAGCTGTTGGTCAGAAGGGTGATGTTTTGCTGGGAATTTCGACTTCGGGCAATTCCGGTAATATTATTAAAGCAATTGAAGCTGCCCGCACAAAAGGGATGAAAGTCATTACGCTGACTGGCAAAGATGGCGGCAAAATGGCAGGAACCGCAGATGTTGAAATTCGTGTGCCACATTTTGGTTATGCAGATCGTATTCAGGAAATTCATATTAAAGTGATCCATATTTTGATTCAGTTGATTGAAAAAGAAATGGTAAAAGTCTGATTATAGATTGTCAGGTGCAGGTTAGAGGTAGGCAATGTGTGAATTACTTGGCATGAATGCCAATGTACCAACGGATATCGTTTTCAGTTTGAGTGGCCTGATCCAACGTGGCGGGAATACTGGTCCTCATAGGGACGGTTGGGGGATCACTTTCTATGAAGGGTTGGGTTACCGGACTTTCAAAGATCATCAACCTTGTTATCATTCACCTGTTGCCCGCTTTGTTCAGGGTTATCCGATCAAATCAGAAGCCATTATTGCCCATATTCGTCAGGCCAACCGCGGCAATGTATCTCTGGTCAATACCCATCCATTTACACGTGAATTGTGGGGCAGGTACTGGACTTACGCTCATAATGGTCAATTGAAAGGATACCGTCATCTGAAAACGGGAAATTATCGTCCGGTTGGTGAAACTGACAGTGAGCGGGCGTTTTGTTGGATATTGCACGAATTATCAATCAGATACCCTAAGCGGCCTGCTAACTGGTCTGCAGTGTTTCGTTTTATTGCCTCATTGGCTGATGAACTCAGGGAAAAAGGGGTGTTCAATATGCTGTTATCTGACGGGAAATTTATGATGGCCTATTGTTCGACACAATTGCATTGGATTACCCGTCGGTCACCTTTCGGTAAGGCGACATTGCTCGATCAGGATATTGAAATTGATTTTCAGCAACATACCCACCCTGATGATGTGGTATCAGTGATCGCAACTCAGCCTTTAACGCATAACGAAACCTGGAATAAAATTGAGCCGGGGAGCTATGCTTTATTTCACCTTGGTGAACGCATATTCTGATTGATTTTTCCGAACAGGTGGAGGTGTTACGCTAACAATATAGCGCCCTCTGATGACATTGACAGTAGCGGGTATGCCGCTTTTGACAAAATATTCATAGGCAGGCTGTAACTGTTCCCAAAATGAGTAATTAACGTTATTGTGATGGCGTCTCATATTTGATGGCGTCATCCTGAAAGGGTAAATATTAATCTTAATTTCACGTTGCCCATGATGGAGTGCACTTTCCGCATATCGATATATCTCATCCATATAACGATTAGTCATGGCGTAGCAGCCAATGGATTTACATTCACCATGGATCATTAAATTCTTACCAGAATAACCTCGGTATTTATCAAATTCGTTAGGAAAGCCCAAATTAATGGCCCGATAATAGCTGCTATCCGGCTTTAACTGTTTAAGATTGACGTGGTAAAAACCTTCCGGGCTTTTGAAATCACCGGTCAATATCTTGGGGCCAAGACCACCGGAGTAATTACAAACAGGGTATCGTTGGGTTAATTGATAATGTCCGGTGCTGTTTTTGGTATAGAGTTCAAGAACTTTTTCTTCTTTGAATATTTGAATGAAGATCTCAGCGCCGAGTTGTCTTAATGGTGTGTGTTCACTTAATGAATTATTCCTTGGTAATGCGTCTTTAGCCAGAGTAAAAATTGGCATATTGGTAAGAAGTAAGATGAGTGAGAAATAAATAAATTTTTCTTTCATAACATCGCTACCTAAAAGTTAATAAATTAATGAAATACTGAGTCTAAGGTTATCAGGTCGTGGCAATATGCTGAGTAAATATAACCGCAATATTGGGTCCCCATAAAATAATCGATTGCGCAAAAAGCACTCCTTTGTCGGGAAAAATGAGGCTTAGGCTCGGCTTTATCGAGTAGTTAACGGTTCAGTAGAGAAATTATTTTTATTTGCTTGAGCTAAATCACTCGATTAGTCAGACAGCGTTTGGGGGAAATGTTAGAATTGTTGCCGGCGAAACTTAAGAAAATATTGTAACGATTATCGGCATGAATAATTTGAGACATATGCCGCTCAACGTGTTTTTTTATTACTGAAGTCGCTGCATTATCCCAGGGAAATTCCGCAGGATGATCTGTAGCATATGATTTAACTGATAAACTTGTGCAAATCTTATGATTAAAATTAAAAAAGGACTCGACCTCCCGATAGCAGGAGCGCCTGCCCAAGTTATAGAAGATGGTCCGACGATTCGCCATGTCGCCTTATTGGGCGAAGAATATGTTGGAATGCGTCCTTCTATGCTGGTTAAGGAAGGTGAGCATGTTAAAAAAGGGCAAATTCTTTTTGAAGATAAAAAGAATCCAGGGGTCGTTTTTACCAGTCCCGCAAGTGGGAAAGTTGTTACCATTGGACGCGGAGAGCGTCGTGTACTGCAATCTGTCGTGATTGAAGTGAGTGGTGATGAGCAAATCACATTTGATTGTTATGATCGTGCAGAACTTACTGGTCTGACTCGTGAACAGGTAGAAAAAAACCTGCTCGCATCAGGGCTGTGGACAGCATTGCGTACACGTCCTTTCAGTCGTTCACCTGCCCCCGGTTCCACACCAAAGGCAATCTTTGTCACGGCGATAGATACACAGCCACTGGCTGCTGATCCATCTGTCGTTATTGCGACGCAGGAAGAGGCCTTTGTTGATGGTCTGAATATTCTGTCAAAACTGACAGAAGGAAAAATCCACGTTTGCCACGGCGCTGGAAATATTCCAAATGCAGGGAACAATTCTCAAATTACTTACAACCAATTTGTCGGTCCACATCCGGCAGGGCTGGTTGGAACACATATTCATTTCATTGAACCAGTCAGTGCCCAAAAAACAGTATGGCATTTGGGGTATCAGGATGTTATCGCTATCGGTAAGTTATTCACAACCGGTGAGCTGTATACTGATCGCGTAATCTCTCTGGCAGGGCCACAGGTTAAATCACCCCGTCTAGTTCGTTCCCGTCTGGGCGCTGATTTGCTGGAGTTGACGCAAGGTCAGCTAAAAGAAGGTGAGAATCGCATCATTTCCGGTTCTGTATTGTGTGGTATGAAATCAGATGAAGTACATCATTATCTGGGACGTTTCCACACTTTGGTCTCTGTTCTGGCTGAAGGGCGTGAAAAAGAACTGTTTGGCTGGATTGCACCGGGAGTTAATAAATTCTCCATTACCCGTACTACTATCGGTCACTTCCTGAAAAAGAAACGTTTTGCTTTTTCAACCACCACAAATGGCGGAGAGCGTTCTATGGTGCCAATTGGCAACTATGAGCGGGTGATGCCGTTGGACATTATGGCTACTCATCTGCTTCGTGACTTGCTGGCGGGAGACACTGACAGCGCTCAGGCATTGGGTTGTCTGGAGTTGGATGAAGAAGATTTGGCACTGTGTACTTATGTTTGCCCAGGTAAATATGAGTATGGTCCGGTACTGCGTGAAGTGCTGACTAAGATTGAGCAGGAAGGGTAATTCATGGGCCTGAAAAATTTATTTGAGAAAGTAGAACACCACTTTGAGGCCGGCGGCAAACTGGAAAAGTATTATCCTCTCTATGAGGCAGTAAGCACCGTTTTTTACACTCCGGGAACAGTGACAAAGGGAACCGCCCACATCCGCGATGCCATCGATCTCAAGCGTATGATGATTCTGGTATGGATGTCTGTTTTTCCGGCCATGTTCTGGGGAATGTATAATGTAGGGAATCAGGCGATACCGGCATTAACCCATCTATACAGTGGAGAGGCGTTACAGCAGGTTCTGGCTTCTGACTGGCATTATATATTGGCCCAGTATCTTGGTGCATCACTGATACCTGATGCAGGGTGGGGCAGCAAAATTTTACTGGGAGCAACCTATTTTCTGCCAATTTATGCTGTCGTTTTTGTGGTTGGTGGCTTTTGGGAAATCTTATTTGCCATTATCCGCAAACATGAAATTAATGAAGGCTTCTTTGTCAGCTCTATTCTGTTTGCACTGATTGTTCCGCCAACGTTGCCATTGTGGCAGGCGGCACTGGGGATTACTTTTGGTGTCGTAGTTGCAAAAGAAATCTTTGGTGGTACAGGTCGTAACTTTCTTAACCCGGCTCTGGCGGGGCGTGCTTTCTTGTTTTTTGCTTATCCTGCCCAAATTTCAGGTGATTTGGTCTGGACTGCGGCTGACGGTTTTTCCGGGGCAACCCCACTGTCTCAATGGGCGAATGCGGGCCAGCATGCTCTGATGAATACCATCACAGGCCAGCCGGTAACATGGATGGACGCTTTCCTTGGTAATATTCCCGGCTCAATGGGTGAAGTTTCTACCCTGATGATTTTCATCGGTGGCGCCATTATTCTGTTTGCCCGCATTGCTTCATGGCGCATTGTTGCAGGTGTCATGATCGGTATGATTGCAATGTCCTACCTGTTTAATGCGATTGGTTCAGATACGAACCCAATGTTCGCCATGCCATGGTATTGGCACATGGTTCTGGGCGGTTTTGCTTTCGGTATGATCTTTATGGCGACAGATCCAGTCTCTGCTGCATTTACGGATAAAGGAAAATGGGCATACGGTATCCTGATTGGGGTGATGTGTATCCTGATCCGTGTTGTAAACCCTGCTTACCCAGAAGGGATGATGTTGGCGATTCTGTTCGCTAACCTGTTCGCGCCACTGTTCGATTATCTGGTCGTACAGGCCAATATTAAGCGGAGAAAAGCCCGTGGCTAATGATAAACCAAAAAATAATGACAGCATCGGCAGAACGTTTCTTGTTGTTTTTGTGCTGTGCCTTGTATGTTCGATTGTCGTTGCGGGTTCAGCCGTAGGTTTGAAAGCACAGCAACAAGAACAAAAACTGTTGGATAAACAGCGTAATATTCTGGATGTTGCTGGTTTGCTAAAACCAAACATGACAACAGCAGAAATCAAAGCCACTTATAATAGCCGTATCCAGCCAAGATTGCTTGATTTGAAGACAGCAACGCTCGAAAAAAGTGATGGTAATTTTGATCTGAATAATGCCCTGCGTAGTGATGAAACCAGCATAGCTTTATCTCCAGAACAGGATCTGGCGAAAATTCGTCGCCGTGCTGATAAGGCAGAAATCTATCTGGTTAAAGATGGAGATGGCAAAACGACTGAGTTGGTATTGCCGATATATGGTTCAGGTCTGTGGTCAATGATGTATGCCTTTATTTCCATTGATGTGGATGGCGTAACATCTCGCGGTATTACTTACTACTCTCACGGCGAAACACCGGGATTGGGTGGTGAAGTTGACAACCCACAATGGCGTAAGCAATGGGTTGGCAAAAAACTTTATAACCCGGAAGGTGCTCCGGCGCTCAGAATTGTTCGTGGTGGCGCGGGTGATAATCCTTATGGTGTAGATGGTTTGTCTGGCGCGACTCTGACGTCCAACGGTGTTCAGCATATGTTTGATTTCTGGTTGGGTGATAATGGTTTTGGCCCGTTCCTGAAAAAAGTACGTGAGGGAGCCTTGAAAGATGGCTGATAGTAAAGAGATAAAACGCGTCCTTTTTGGGCCGCTGTTTGATAATAACCCAATTGCATTACAGGTTTTGGGGGTGTGTTCAGCATTGGCTGTAACCACCAAACTGGAAACTGCATTGGTGATGACGCTTGCTGTAACACTGGTAACAGCATTTTCGAACTTTTTCATTTCGTTGATTCGCAATTACATTCCGGGCAGTGTGCGAATCATTGTACAGATGGCGATTATTGCATCGTTGGTTATTGTGGTAGATCAGATTTTACGGGCATATGCCTATGAAATCTCGAAACAGTTATCTGTGTTTGTTGGCCTTATCATCACTAACTGTATCGTAATGGGGCGTGCAGAAGCCTATGCCATGAAATCTCCGCCAGTAGAGAGTTTCATGGATGGTATCGGTAACGGTTTAGGCTATGGTGTCATTCTGTTATTGGTAGGTTTTTTGCGCGAGCTGTTTGGCTCAGGAAAACTGTTGGGTATTACTGTGATGGAATCCATCAAAAATGGGGGTTGGTATCAGCCTAATGGCCTGTTTCTGTTGGCACCAAGTGCATTCTTCATCATTGGTATGTTGATTTGGGGTCTGCGGACTCTGAAACCTGAGCAGGTTGATAAGGAGTAACAGACAACATGGAACATTATATCAGTTTATTTGTCCGTGCCGTCTTTATCGAGAATATGGCGTTATCCTTCTTTCTCGGTATGTGTACTTTTCTGGCGGTGTCTAAAAATGTCAAAACTGCTTTTGGTCTGGGCGTTGCCGTAACGGTTGTTTTGGGAATTTCTGTTCCAGCCAATAACCTTGTTTACAATTTGGTACTCCGTGACGGAGCCTTGATTGATGGGGTTGATCTGAGTTTCCTGAACTTCATTACCTTTATTGGTGTGATCGCTGCACTGGTGCAGATTCTGGAAATGATCCTTGATCGTTACGTTCCCGCACTTTACAACGCGCTGGGGATTTTCCTGCCGTTGATTACAGTGAACTGTGCGATTTTCGGTGGTGTTTCTTTCATGGCACAGCGTGACTATAACTTTGGTGAATCCATTGTATATGGTTTCGGTTCCGGTATGGGCTGGATGCTGGCAATTGTTCTGATGGCTGCTATTCGTGAAAAAATGAAATATGCGGATGTTCCGGCAGGTTTGAAAGGACTGGGTATCACCTTTATTACCACCGGATTGATGGCATTGGGCTTTATGTCCTTCTCCGGCGTGCAGCTCTAAAGGAGAGAAGAATTCATGGATATAATCATTCTAGGCGTAGTAATGTTTACCCTGATTGTGTTGGCGCTGACGGCAATGATTTTGTTCGCAAAATCGAAGTTAGTGAACACCGGGGATATTAAAGTTGAAGTCAACGGCGATGAGGAGAAAAGTTTTACAGCTCCCGCTGGTGACAAGTTGTTGGGTATGCTTGCCAATCAGGGCATTTTCGTTTCTTCAGCTTGTGGTGGTGGTGGCTCTTGTGGTCAGTGCCGTGTGAAGATCAAAGAAGGTGGTGGTGACATCCTGCCTACTGAGCTGTCTCACATTAACAAGCGTGAAGCAAAAGAAGGCTGCCGTCTGGCATGTCAGGTTAATGTTAAGCAAGACCTGAAAATTGAGTTGCCGGAAGAGATCTTCGGCATTAAGAAATGGGAATGTGAAGTTATTTCCAACGATAACAAAGCGACTTTCATCAAGGAATTAAAATTAAAAATTCCGGAGGGGGAAGTTGTACCATTTCGTGCCGGTGGTTACATTCAGATTGAATGTCCTCCACATATTGCCCGTTATGCTGATTTTGATGTACCGCAGGAATACCGCGAAGATTGGGATAAATTTAATTTGTTCCGCTATGTTTCTGAAGTCAATGAGCCGACAATTCGTGCATACTCAATGGCGAACTACCCGGAAGAGCATGGCATCATTATGCTGAACGTGCGTATTGCCACACCTCCGCCAAGAAACCCTGATGTCACACCAGGTATCATGTCTTCTTACATCTGGTCATTAAAAGCCGGTGATAAAGTGACGATTTCCGGCCCATTTGGTGAATTCTTCGCGAAGGATACCGATGCTGAAATGATATTCATCGGTGGTGGTGCAGGTATGGCACCAATGCGTTCTCACATTTTTGATCAGCTCAATCGTTTGAATTCCAAGCGTAAGATCTCTTTCTGGTATGGTGCCCGCTCCAAGCGTGAAATGTTCTATACCGAAGATTTCGACCAGCTAGCGGCAGAAAATGAAAACTTCACCTGGCATGTTGCGCTGTCTGATGCCTTACCGGAAGATAACTGGGATGGTTATACAGGTTTTATTCACAATGTGTTGTATGAAAACTATTTGAAAGACCATCCGGCGCCAGAAGATTGTGAATTCTACATGTGTGGGCCTCCGGTCATGAACGCTGCGGTCATTAAGATGCTGAAAGATCTTGGCGTAGAAGATGAAAACATTATGCTGGATGATTTCGGTGGCTGATGATCTGAATCAGATCATGATCTATACCCTATGGATTTCAAGATTGGATTGGAAAGCGACGGGTATATAACACTTTGATTTAACGATAAGCGCCCACATTTAGTGGGCGCTGACGATTCAGAAAGAGTAAGTTATGTTGAGTAAAAAAATTATCAACTGGGGTGTATTGATGTTGATGGCTGTGCTGTTATCAGCATGTGGTGGTCCAGAACAACAGAACCTGAGTGGGCAAACGATGGGGACTTATTACTCCATCAAGTATGTCGCTGATTCGTCAGTATCTTCCCCGGAAAAACTGCAAAAAGAGATTGATCGTTTATTGGAAGAAGTAAACGATCAAATGTCCACTTACCGGCCAAATTCTGAATTGAGTCGTTTTAATCAAAGTCGTGAAGTGAATAAACCTTTTCCGGTATCCGCAGCTACAGCGAAAGTGGTTAAGGAAGCTATCCGTATTAATCAATTGACGGATGGTGCTTTAGATGTGACCGTTGGGCCATTAGTGAATTTGTGGGGATTCGGACCGGAAGGGCGCGTGACTAAGGCGCCAACAGATGAAGAATTGGTAACACGCCGTGCGTGGATTGGGATCGATAAATTATCTGTTGAAGGCAATAACCTGATTAAATCCATTCCCGAATTATATGTTGATCTTTCCTCCATTGCTAAAGGCTACGGCGTTGATGTGGTCGCGGAATATCTGACTTCCCAAAATATCAGGAATTACATGGTTGATATTGGTGGTGAAGTTCGCACGTCAGGTAACAACGGTAAGGGTACTCCGTGGCGAATTGCGATTGAAAAGCCATCCGATAGTGGAATGACGCAAAGTGCTCAGGAAATTCTTGAACCCGGTGAGATGGCTGTTGCAACATCGGGTGATTATCGCAACTATTTTGAACAGAATGGCGTGCGTTATTCTCACACCATTGATCCTAAAACAGGTAACCCCATCAGACATAATCTGGTTTCGATTACCGTTATTGCACCGACCTGTATGAGCGCAGATGGTTTTTCTACGGGTATAGATGTGTTAGGGCCGGTTAAGGGAATGGAATTAGCTGAAAAACTGAACATTCCGGTCTTTATGATAGTCAAAACTAAAGATGGTTTTGAAGAACGTTATAGCCCGGCTTTTAAGCACTATTTACAGGGCAAAAACAACAGGTTACAAGGTAAAAACAACGAGTTACAACAGAAAAAATAAGAGGGAAAGGTTATGGAAGTTTTTATCGCAGCCTTTATCTTTTTCCTGTTGGCTTTTGTGGGGATGGCATTAGGCTATATCTTTAAGCGCAAAAGTATTCAGGGAAGTTGTGGAGGCTTGGGAAGCATAGGAGTTGAAAAAGTCTGTGATTGTCCTGAACCTTGTGATGCACGTAAAAAACGTATGGCAAGGGAAGCTGCCCGCCGTGCTCAACTGGAGAAAAACCGCATTTTTTGATGATATTCTTCTTGTGAAAAAATCAGCCACCAGTTAAAAAATAGCGTTTGAAGGATAGCCCGCTGTGAGACAAAGCAGCGGGTTTTTTGTATATAGCCCCCCCTGCCATTGAGGTACGGTAACATGTTCCAAACTCACGCAGAACAATGGGCTTATGAGACTTTTGCTCGCGCAAATTTGGGCGACAGCCGACAAACCCAGCGTCTTATCAAATTCACCACCTCTTTAGCCAACCATATCGGGCAATCCATTGTGCAATCACTCAAAACACCAGCGGATATTGAAGCAGCTTATCGATTTACGCGTAACCAAGCCATTGCCGAAGCCGGGAGAGCGCTGAGTCATTATGGTAAGAAAGCACAACGGGCTTCCCGGCCATATAAAGACAAGGAAAGTTATAAGTGGGAATGTGCCTCTCAAGCAGCAGAAACCCGTTTTGGCAGTAAGATGAGTAAAGTCATTTCGGTGTGTGATCGCGAAGCAGATATCATTGACTATCTGACCTATAAGATCACGCATCAACAGCGTTTTATTGTTCGTTCAATGCAAAGCCGTTGTATTGAAGCTCAGATAAGCTTTATCAGTTCAATGAATCCTTGCAGCCGGCAGATAAAAGAAAAGTTCAGATTAAACACTGTGGGAGGGATAGTTCATGTTACAAACCCTCCTTGAAGGTTATTTACTGTCCCAGTCTCTTGATCTATGAAATATGATCAAGAGGCTGGACTATGCCGGGGGGATACTTTTTTCTACCAACCTGACATTGATGGCTTTTTCAGCGTTTACACCGGAAATATTAATGAATCCGTTGACAGAGTTCTTCGGGTTTCATATGATGCGCACCGTTCCACAGGATTTTGATTTGGGGCTATAGCTCAGCTGGGAGAGCGCTTGCATGGCATGCAAGAGGTCAGCGGTTCGATCCCGCTTAGCTCCACCAAATACTTATCCTGAACCACAATTGTGGGGCTATAGCTCAGCCGGGAGAGCGCTTGCATGGCATGCAAGAGGTCAGCGGTTCGATCCCGCTTAGCTCCACCAAGATTCTGGATCCCTGAAAGCGCAAGTTTTCAGGGATTTTTCTTATGGCTGAATATAACATAGTGAAAACAACCTATCTCTTAAAGCATCAAATCATCGTAATACTTTTTATTTTCAAACTGAAAGTTCCATTCGAATAATCCACAAAATGAGTTGGCTTAAGTTGAATTGTTTTATTATTTTCATCTTTAATTAAGAATATAATAGCTTCGCCTATATTTGATAACTTATATACTGGAACCACCACGTGATTTGCCCTATGGTCAGCGTCGTCTTTTAATTAAAGATAAAAGTGGTGCACTGATTGATATTTCATCACCAATAACTCCGCTTGACCACAATTATGGCTAGCCGTTTTTTTTCAATGGCTTTACCAATGAATCCAATCCTTCAATTTTAACTGCAAGGGTCATTTCCATTAATATCCCCAATTTTCCTTGTGGAAATCCCTCCTTACGGGCAAACCAAAGTAAATATTCTTCAGGAAGATCAATTAACATCCGTCCTTTATATTTACCAAATGGCATGACAGTGTTGGCAATCTCCAGCAAATTTTCTTTATTCATTATATCGATCTCTTAATTCATTTTGGTTTTTGTATAAAGATAAAATGGCATCTGCCTAGATACCATTTTTTCTAAAAGTCAAATTGCTGAGAAAATTAAATACTCATTACCAGTCCGGTAATTGCAGCCGACAGGAAACTGACCAATGTTGAACCAAACAGCAGCTTCAGCCCAAAACGTGCGACGGTATTCCCCTGTTTTTCATTCAAGCCTTTAATAGCACCCGCTACAATTCCTATGGATGAGAAGTTGGCAAAGGAGACCAGAAATACGGATAAGATACCTTTTGAACGCTCACTCAATTGTCCTGCAATTTCCTGTAAACTCTGCATTGCAACAAATTCATTAGAAACCAGTTTAGTCGCCATGATACTACCTACTTTCAATGCTTCATCACTGGGGATACCAATGATCCAGGCAAATGGATAGAAAACATATCCCAGACATTCCTGAAAAGAAATACCAAATACCATATCAAAAACGGCGTTGATACCCGCAATCAAGGCAATAAAGCCGATCAACATGGCTGCTACAATCAAAGCGACTTTAAAACCAGCCAGAATATACTCGCCTAGCATTTCAAAGAAACTTTGCCCTTCATGCAGATTGCTCATATGGATATCCCCTTCACTTTCAACAGAGTAAGGGTTGATAAGAGACAAAACGATAAAGGTACTGAACATGTTAAGTATCAAGGCCGCTACCACATATTTTGCATTCAGCATTGTCATGTAAGCACCCACGATAGACATGGATACCGTGGACATCGCTGTTGCCGCCATTGTGTACATCCGACGTTCAGACATTTTGTTCAATACATCTTTATAAGCGATAAAATTCTCTGATTGCCCCAGAATCAATGAGCTAACCGCATTGAACGATTCCAGTTTTCCCATACCATTAACTTTGGACAACACAGTGCCAATTGCACGAATGATAATTGGCAGAATTTTTATATGTTGCAGGATACCGATCAAAGCAGAGATAAAGATGATAGGACAAAGTACGTTCAGGAAGAAAAATGCCAGATTTGCTTCAATCATACCACTAAAAATAAAACTAGTACCTTTCGCAGCATAAGACAACAGGTGGATAAACAAGCTGTCAAACCCTTCAACGATCCCTAATCCAGCATTAGAATTAAGAAAAAACCACGCCAGAACAAGTTCAATAGCAAGCAACTGAATAATATACCGAATACGAATATCTTTCCGGTTATTACTCGCAAAAATCGCCAAGCCACCAATGACCGCTAAAGCGAGAACAAAATGAAAAATATGAGACATAAAAGAACTCCAAACATGACGAGATGCAAATTTAAAATCGCATTTTTGCAACATACGATAATAAATAGTGATAACTATCACATTAATTAACTATAGAACGGCAACAAAATCCTATTTAGCAAACTTGATCACACTTTAAGCCGGAAAGTGGCTGCTAAATATGCAAAAATATCTTATTTAAAAGGCACTATTAAGGTTTATGATCAAAAACCCCCAATGTGACCGGGGGGTGTAGTTGTAAAAAAGTAGTTGTAAAAAAGAGTAGAGTAGCGCAGCCAACAAAGATGAAAGGTATGTTTATTATTATTCATCTAAAAGACGAAGCATTTCTTCTTCGTCAATCACAGTTATACCTAATTCTGTCGCTTTGACTAATTTAGATCCTGCTGCCTCACCCGCAATCACCAAATCTGTTTTCTTGGAAACACTGCCTGTGACTTTTGCACCCAACGCAACTAATTTATCTTTTGCCTCATCGCGGGATAAACGGCTTAATGAGCCAGTCAAAACTACGGTCTTACCCGCAAATGGGCTATTGATTTCTTCTGGTTGTGATACTTCTGCTGTTTCCCAACAAATACCAATATTATTGACGAGATCGTCAATTACTGCCTGGTTATGTGGTTCGTTAAAGAAATTAACTACATGGCTGGCAACCACACCACCTACATCTTGTACAGCAATTAATGCTTCCGTATCCGCTGCACGCAATTTTTCCAATGTGCCAAAATGGGCAACTAAATTAGCCGCGGTGGCTTCTCCAACTTCACGTATTCCTAAAGAATAGATGAAACGGGCAAATGTGGTTTTCTTCGATTTTTCCAGAGCATTAACCACATTTTGAGCAGATTTTGGCCCCATTCGCTCAAGGCCGGTTAATTGCCCTGCGGTTAAACGGAAAAGATCGGCGGGTGTTTTGACATATTCCTTATCAACCAATTGTTCAATAATTTTCTCTCCCATCCCATCCACATCCATCGCACGACGGGAAACAAAGTGTCTCAGCGCTTCTTTACGTTGTGCTCCACAAAATAAACCACCTGTGCAACGCGCTACAGCCTCACCTTCAATACGTTCGATATCAGAACCACAAACAGGACAATGCTGTGGGAAAACTATTTTCTGGCTTTCTGTTGGTCTTTGCTCCCTTACCACACCAACAACTTGCGGAATCACATCACCTGCCCGGCGAATAATGACAGTATCTCCTATACGCAGCCCCAGACGTTCAATTTCATCCGCATTGTGTAATGTAGCGTTACTGACCGTTACACCGGCAACCTGTACTGGCTCCAGACGTGCAACTGGTGTAATCGCACCTGTACGCCCTACCTGAAATTCGACATCACGTACGACAGTTATCTGTTCTTGTGCAGGAAACTTAAATGCGGTTGCCCAACGCGGAGCTCTGGCCACAAACCCCAATGTTTTCTGTAACTCAAGGGAGTCGACTTTAATGACAACACCATCAATGTCGAAACCCAGAATCGGGCGCTGTTGCTCTACCTCGTGGTAAAAATCTAATACTTGTTGGGTTCCCTGACATAATTTCACTTTGTCGCTAACTGGCAATCCCCATTGTTTGAATTGCATCAGCCGCTCGTAGTGGCTTGCTGTCAACTCTCCACCTTCAATCACACCAATGCCATGACAATAAAAAGTCAGTGGACGCTTGGCTGTAATACGGGGATCGAGCTGACGTAGTGATCCTGCGGCTGCATTACGAGGGTTAGCAAACACTTTATTACCTGTACGGCGCGCTTCTTCATTGAGTTTTTCAAAACCGACTTGTTTCATAAAGACTTCACCACGAATCTCAACACGAGCAGGAATGTTGTCCCCTTTCAAACGCAGAGGAATCGCGCAAATTGTACGAATGTTGGCAGTAATATTTTCTCCTGTCGTACCATCTCCACGAGTCGCAGCCTGCACTAATTCGCCATTTTCATACAACAGGCTGACAGCCAGACCATCGAGTTTAAGTTCACAACAGAATACCAATTCCCGATTATTTTTCAGACGATCACGAACACGTTTATCAAACGCCAGATAACTTTCTTCGTCGAATACATTATCCAGAGATAACATCGGAATTTCGTGACGAACTTGCTCAAATGCGGTTAATGGCGCAGCCCCGACCCGTTGGGTAGGAGAATCTGCTGTAACCAACTCTGGATGCTGTTCTTCCAATGATTTTAACTCACGCATCAAGCGATCATATTCCACATCAGGGATCTCTGGCGCATCCATAACATGATACAAATACTCATGATGACGCAATGCTGTTCTTAGTTCGTTGATTTTTCGAATAATATTTTTCATGACTTCTCACCAGAGATGAAAAAACCCCCGACCAGGCGGGGATAAGACAGCCCTTTATACAAGGGCTGCCGTTGTATTTCAATAGGTTATAATCTATCGGGGTGCTATGGATGCCCATTTTCTCCCGATAGTGTGGATGGAATATAGATACACCCCTTTAGTGAATTAAATTTAATAGCGTCCAATAGATAATCTGGATCAAAATACGCAGCAAAAGTATGTCGCAGAACATGCACCGTTTGACCATTAGGCAGATCTGGTTTTATCTCTTTCAATATTTTTCTGTAAGATTGATAACTAACATCAAACAAGAGACCTGCCTGCTTAGTCTTAACTGTCACCATTACCTCATCGGAAATAGGAACGGTTCTATGTTTACCACCTTTTGTCTCAGTAAACGTAACGCGATTATGCAACATGTTTTCAGCCTATAGCCTAGTAGCCTCTCCCCATTTTGCGCCAGTGTTTAGACATAGAACGATTAAACGCCAAGCATCATCAGCAACAACATTTAGTAATGCAGTAATTTCTGACTCAGTCAGATAAGACATCTACTGTTCATAAGATTTTATCTTGGTGGCGGCGTCCAAAATGTCTGAACACTTATTATTGCCCGTTGTATGGGGGGAGAAAATTGTGTAATCGCATGCATGTTCCAGTTGCTATCCTTATATAAGTCAATTCTGCGTAAGTCGCTCGTCTTCCCGCCTAAATAGAGTAACGTATCCTGATAAGTATAAGACAGGTGTAAATGGGGCCATGCGTTGGCTGGGTTGGTACACCCAGGATTTGGCGAAAAATACAAATCGTTAGAATCAGAAGCGTGATATCGTAGCCAGTTTCTTCCTCGTATTACTTCTTGATTAATAAACGCTGAAATCCTCTGTGTACTGTACATAAAACCCTCTCTATATCCTGCATTCTTTGGTAACTAACACATTGCCCCTGCTGATATTTTATATTTTGCCTTATTTTGAACCAGTGATATTCAGGTGCGATTGGATGATTTCATTCAGTTCATTGACCCCGGCAACCACACCGTTTTCATCTTCTAATTCCAAACTGGCTACCGCTTCGGCAAATGATGTGGTATCCGTGGTGGACAGTGGCGCATTCCAGTTAATCGTATTTGCCGGGCTGTTCTTGTCCTGTAATAAATTATCGACGATAGCAAGGTAATCAGACTGGCTACTTGTCCATTGTGTATCCTGTGCCGACCAGAACCAACGAGTGATGAATAACTGATTCCACAAATCCGCCCAACTCGTATACGTTTTACGCAGGCGCGGGGCTAACATTCGCGTCCAGGCTTTGGCTTCCTCTGCGGTAATGTATTTCAGCCGGGCACCTTCTAAACATAACATACTGAAACGGACATAATCCCAAGCCAGATAGTCCACATTCTGAATATTATTGGTATTGTGATACATCATTTTATATCGCCAGAGGATCTCTTGTTTTTCTGTTTCATCCCATTGGCTCTTTTCAATGCGGCTTATTAAGGTGTCGAAATCCTGTTTTGCTATGTGAATGACATTATCTCTCATGGTGTAATAATCGGTGGAGTGACCGTCTACAATGAGCCAAAATAATTGCTGGAGTAAATCCTGTCTGTTTTTGATCCCCCATGCTGACGATAAACCATTGTCCTCGGCAATGTCAGGAGTATAGTCATTAATGGCATGCTCATTAAAAACCGCATAAGGTGCCCCCAGAATGATCCCCCAGTCTTCACTGGACACCGACGGGAGCGTGTTTTGCGTGGTGATCTCAATCTCTTCTTTTCTGTTTTCTTCTGTTACATAAGGGGAAAAGCGGGCATAAATGCTATAGCTCACACCCAGAAGGAAAAGAATTAAAGCCCCTACGCGCAAAAACAACTGCATAAAATCTCCATTTAATATGAGGTATTGAGGGTATTAATAATAAATATTTTTAATAATTAAAAAAACAGAAAAAGAAGTGATCACATTATGGTATTGATCCAATCGCACTGAATTGCCTTTGTATTAGCCCTCATCACCTGGATTTTATTGTAAAGCAGCCACCATAGCGATTCCCCCTTATCGGAGCATTTAGCCAGGGCCTATAGCAGTCTGAAAGGCTGAAACAACACAAAATGTGGTAAGTTGTTCATTTGGTGTTTTAGGCATAGGGTATATATCAATATTTATACCAACTTTATTATTTTCTATTGCAAAATTTACAAGTACAGAGATTATAAATCTTGTAGCGTAAAGTTGTATCTCATCCTCACTATCACTACTGCGGTGAGGTATTTTTTTTCATAAGATAAAAAGCTTCTGATAATTATAGAAAGCCCTTCGATTTTCGAAGGGCTTTTGCTAAAGGTTTCAGTTATAAAGTGGATGAGATGTGGATGTCGACTAAAAAATTCATTTATAATCAATATATTGCATCATTACCCCCCCCCCGACCAGGCGGGGGCTTAATACTAAAAAGAGGAATTATTCTTGGGCACTGAGCGTATCACGAATACGTGCCTTATAAATTTCGATCATTTGCGGTGTAAGCATTTTACGCTCGGCATCTAACACCACACCACCCACATCAGAAGCAATACGCTGTGCTGCCTGCAACATCAATTTGAAATTCTGATTAGAATCGCCATATGAAGGTACGAGCATAAACATTGAGATCCCCGGAGTGCTGAAATCTACCATACGTTCTGGATCAAATGACCCCGGCTTAACCATATTAGCCAAACTGAACAATACCGCACCACTACCCGATGGGTTTAAGTGACGATGGAAGATATTCATATCACCAAATCGGAAACCTGATTGCAAAATGCTCTGAAGCAGTACTTCGCCATTTAGTTCCTGACCATGATGAGCAGCTACATGTAATACCAACACAGTTTCTTTTTTAGTTTGCTCAGGTTCAGCTTTCGTTGCATTTTCCAACTTCGACTGCTCTTGAACAGCTTCCGTTTCCGCACCTTCTGCACTATTTTTCTCAACAGATTCAAACAGACCAAGTTGTGATTCTTTCTGACTTTCATCAATAGCTTTTACCTTTGCTACAGATGTTTCAGGTTGCTGCTTTGAAAGTAAAGGATCAACTCCATCATCAGATGTGACTTCTGATAAATCAGGTGCATCGCGCTTAATAACCGGCTCTTCACGATATTCATAACGAGACTTAACTGATTCTTGAATACGTGATTTTGACGAATTATTAAACAACTCATCGCCATCATTATCCTCTAACCCTTCCCGACGCTCCTGTTTATGAGGTTTCACTGGGCGATCACGAAAGAGTGACGAACGCTCTTTACGGCTGGTCCACAACCCATGTAATAGCAAAGCTATTATGGCTATCGCACCAACAACGATTAATATCAGACGCAAATCCTGCATCATTGCTATCTCTGTTGTTTAAATTAATTGCCACCACGGCGGAATATTCTTTAGATAAGAGTATTTGTCAAATAGCACAAGTGCAAGCCTCTACAGACTTTTCTTATCATAAAGAGAGGTATCTCCTGTTTTTTCGCGTGTTTTTCACACATAAAACTACTGGTCAGTGGAAAATCCTGCCTATATCATACCGTCTCAATCCTCTAAGAGAGAATAAGAAAATATGACGAATTCGAAAAAATTGCCAAAACATTTAGGCGGATTTCATTATATTGTACAAGGTTGGCATTTAATAACCCGCCCTGGCATCAAGAGATTCGTTTTATTGCCTCTATTGGCTAATATCTTACTGTTCGGCAGCTCTTTCTGGTGGTTATACCAAAGGCTGGATAGCTGGATACAATGGGTGCTCAATAAAATACCAGATTGGATGCAATGGCTCAGTTATTTGTTGTGGCCACTGGCTGTTATTTCTGTGCTACTGATTTTTACCTACCTTTTCAGCACATTGGCGAATTTTATTGCTTCTCCGTTTAATGGATTATTAGCAGAAAAATTAGAATCTCAGTTGACGGGTATCTCTGCGCCAGACACGGGTGTTTTTGACCTAATAAAAGATACACCCCGTATTCTGAAACGTGAAATAGTCAAAATTCTCTACTACATTCCTCGCGCTATTGCCCTCTTATTGTTGTACTTTATTCCGGGTATCGGACAGACTGTGGCTCCGGTTATCTGGTTTATTTTCAGTGCATGGATGCTGGCTATCCAATACTGTGATTACCCGTTTGATAACCATAAAGTCAGCTTTGTCAATATGCGTAATACCCTACGACAAAACAAAATTGACAATCTCCAGTTTGGGGCCATAGTCAGTGTATTAACCATGATCCCAATCATTAATCTATTTATTATGCCTGTTGCCGTCTGTGGTGCTACTGCTATGTGGGTTGACCGTTATCGCGCACAGCATGTTATGAATAACCATTCTTCTCATCAATAATTACTAATATAAAAATGGACAGAAATAACGAAATAGAATGAAAATACAGAGGAGTAATACAATAAATTGCTAAATATTCTTTTATATAATAAGAATAGATTTAAACCTTATTTCCATTAATAAGATGTTCGCGTATGGTTAATTAATCAGAAGTTAAGAGTATCTTAGGGGCAATCGGACAATGAGCAAAATTTATGAAGATAATTCGTTAACTATCGGTCACACTCCACTTGTACGCTTAAAAAATTTCGGGAATGGCCGCATTCTGGCAAAAATAGAGTCTCGTAACCCAAGTTTCAGTGTGAAATGCCGTATTGGCGCCAACATGATTTGGGATGCAGAGAAGCGTGGCATTCTGACAAAAGGCAAAGAGCTTATCGAACCA
Source organism: Xenorhabdus sp. SGI246 (assembly GCF_040838225.1). Classification (NCBI taxonomy): domain Bacteria; kingdom Pseudomonadati; phylum Pseudomonadota; class Gammaproteobacteria; order Enterobacterales; family Morganellaceae; genus Xenorhabdus; species Xenorhabdus sp. SGI246. Next base: position 44,223 of record NZ_JBFPEZ010000040.1, on the reverse strand, counting down.
ACCAGTGGTAATACAGGTATTGCACTTGCCTATGTCGCAGCAGCCCGCGGTTATAAACTGACATTAACGATGCCGGAAACCATGAGCTTAGAACGTCGTAAGCTACTAAGAGCATTGGGCGCTAACTTAGTGTTAACCGAAGGTACTAAAGGCATGAAAGGGGCTATCGATAAAGCGAATGAGATTCATGACAATGCGCCGGAGCGTTATGTTCTGCTGCAACAGTTCAGTAACCCGGCAAACCCTGAAATTCACGAAAAAACCACCGGGCCAGAAATTTGGGAAGATACCGATGGTGATGTCGATGTTTTCGTCGCTGGCGTAGGTACAGGAGGCACGATTACTGGAGTTGCCCGTTATCTGAAAAATACGCAGGGCAAACAGGTAACTATTGTTGCCGTAGAGCCGGAAGATTCGCCTGTGATCAGCCAAAAACTTGCTGGCGAAGAACTTAAACCAGGCCCGCACAAAATTCAGGGGATCGGGGCAGGTTTTATCCCTGATAACCTGGATTTAACATTAGTTGACCGTGTGTTTAAAATCAGCAATGAGGAAGCGATTAAAGTTGCGCGCGAACTCACTGAAAAAGAAGGAATTCTTTCCGGTATATCTTCAGGTGCTGCCGTTGCCACTGCCATTAAATTATCTCAAGAAGATGAATACAAGGATAAAAATATTGTTGTCATCCTACCTTCTTCTGCTGAGCGTTACCTGAGCACAGCACTGTTTGCTGATCTGGTCACTGACTAATTTATCACCTCATTATTTTTTCAATTTTATTGACAAAAAAGCACCGCGAGGGTGCTTTTTTGTGCATCAGATCAAAGTTTAAAACTTTCCTAGATGATTTATTCAAGTAGCTTTAGTATTTAACCAGTAATTATTTTGATGCACGAAATTAATCGCAGACAACCAGAAAGAATTCTGTTCGGTTCAACTCATATTCGGTTGGCGTGTGTTAACATTCAATCAACAATTGAATGGCATCAAATTTGTTAATTTTTTGATAATGATTTAATACACTTTAGCGCAATAAATTTCGAGTTGTATCAAGGTCGTAAATGAATGCAACCAACAACAAAGAAACAACTTGAAAGAAAAAGGTATATATCATTATCGGTTTAACGGTTGTACAAGTCAGAAATAATCCGGCTAAACTCGCTTTAGCACTCTCTTGGCTTATCAACAAAAATTTAAGTTATTGAGGAAATACTATGTTCCAGCAAGAAGTTACTATTACTGCACCAAATGGCCTTCACACCCGCCCTGCTGCACAATTCGTCAAAGAAGCAAAAAGTTTTTCTTCTGATATCACTCTTACTTCCGGCGGTAAATCAGCCAGTGCGAAAAGTCTGTTTAAGTTGCAAACGCTGGGACTGACTCAAGGGACTGTTGTAACAATCTCTGCTGAAGGTGAAGATGAGCAACAAGCTGTTGAACATTTAGTTAAGCTGATGGGTGAATTGGAATAATCATCCGCTTGTAAAGCCAGTCTATTTCATATCATCCAGTTCTATCCCCAGAAAAACAAAATCTGGGGATATTCTTCATTAAAGCCTGCCCTCTGAAGGCGCAATGAAGAAAGATAATCACCCGCAGTTAAGGTCATATAATATGATTTCAGGCATCTTAGTATCACCAGGTATTGCTTTCGGTAAGGCATTATTACTGAAAGAAGATCCCATTATTATCAATCACAAAAAAATCATTCCTGAACAAGTCGAACAAGAGATTTCACGCTTTAAACAAGGGCGCGACAAAGCCTCTGCTCAATTAGAAATCATTAGAAATACAGCAGAAAAAAATTTGGGGTCAGAAAAAGCTGAAATCTTCGAAGGCCACATTATGTTGCTGGAAGATGAGGAAATGGAACAGGAAATCATTACTCTGATCAAGAAAAATCTGACTACAGCAGATGCCGCTGTTTATTCAGTGATCGAAGATCAAGCCAAAGCACTGGAAGAGCTGGATGATGAATATTTGAAAGAGCGTGCTGCCGATGTTCGTGATATCGGTAAACGCTTACTGAAAAATATTCTGGCTATGCCGATTATTGATTTAGGCTCTATCACAGAAGAAGTTATTCTGGTTGCCAATGACTTAACACCTTCAGAAACCGCGCAACTTAATCTGGATAAAGTGCTAGGTTTCATTACTGACTTAGGTGGCCGCACATCTCATACCTCAATCATGGCACGTTCGTTGGAATTACCCGCAATTGTAGGAACAACTAATGCCACGGCCCAAATAAAAAATGGTAATTACCTTATCTTAGATGCTGTCAATAATCACATCTACGTAGATCCATCTGACACCGAAATTGAACAACTAAAAAAAACCAAAAGTGAATATCTGTCAGAAAAAGCAGAGCTGGCAAAACTGAAAGATCTGCCTGCTATCACGCTGGATGGTCATCAAGTCGAAGTTTGCGCCAATATTGGTACAGTTCGCGATATTAAAGGGGCAGAGCGCAACGGTGCAGAAGGTGTAGGTTTATACCGCACTGAATTCTTGTTTATGGATCGAGATTCTCTGCCGACGGAAGAAGAGCAGTTTGAAGCCTATAAAGCAGTCGCAGAAGCCGTTGGTAATCAGGCAGTTATTATCCGCACTATGGATATCGGTGGTGATAAAGATCTGCCTTACATGAACCTGCCCAAAGAAGAGAACCCATTTCTTGGCTGGCGTGCAATCCGAATTTGCCTTGATCGTAAAGAAATCTTACATTCTCAATTGCGTGCTATCCTGCGAGCTTCCGCATTTGGTAAACTCCGCATTATGTTCCCTATGATTATTTCCGTTGAAGAAATCCGGGAGCTGAAAGCAGAATTGATATTGCTCAAAGATCAGTTACGCAATGAAAATAAGGCGTTTGATGAATCGATTGAAGTCGGCATCATGGTAGAAACGCCTGCTGCTGCAACCATTGCTAAACATCTTGCAAAAGAAGTTGACTTTTTTAGTATTGGGACAAACGATCTAACTCAGTATACTCTTGCGGTAGACCGTGGTAATGAACTGATCTCTCATCTTTATAACCCAATGTCGCCAGCAGTGTTGAGCCTTATCAAACAAGTTATTGATGCCTCACACGCAGAAGGTAAATGGACGGGCATGTGTGGTGAGCTGGCTGGAGATGAACGCGCTACACTATTGCTCTTAGGCATGGGATTGGATGAATTCAGTATGAGTGCAATATCAATTCCACGTATTAAGAAAATCATCCGTAATGCAAATTACGATGATGCAAAAGCACTGGCAGAGCAAGCGTTGGCTCAGCCAACTGCACAGGAATTGATGGAGTTGGTTGACACTTTCATCAGAGAAAAAACTCTCTGCTAAGTAAGTTAACCAAAATAGCACGTTAACCAGAACACGGTCCCATCAAAACAATTAGGAGAAGATTTATGGGTCTGCTTGATAAACTGAAATCTTTGGTTTCAGATGATAAAAAAAATAGCGGCAGTATTGAAATTATCGCCCCGTTATCAGGTGAGATAGTTAATATCGAAGATGTTCCAGATGTTGTTTTTGCTGAAAAAATTGTAGGTGATGGTATCGCCATTAAACCTACAGGCAATAAGATTGTCTCCCCCGTTGATGGCACCATTGGTAAAATCTTCGAAACTAATCATGCCTTTTCTATCGAATCCGATAGTGGGATAGAACTGTTCGTTCATTTCGGTATTGACACCGTTGAACTGAAAGGCGAAGGCTTTAAACGCATTGCCGAAGAAGGTCAACGTGTGCAAAAAGGCGATCTGGTTTTAGAATTTGATTTGGCATTTCTGGAGGAAAGAGCTAAGTCAACTTTAACGCCTGTTGTTATTTCTAACATGGATGAAATCAAAGAGCTATCTAAAGTAAATGGCTCTGTGAACGTCGGTGAATCTGTCATCATGCGCATCAAAAAGTAATAATGCTATTGATGAGTTATACGTGAATCGCCTCTGTTTTATCGGGTTAAGCAGTAACGATATCTGATAAAACAGGGCGATTTCCGTTTACCTCAACAATCTCCAGCCACTAATCCACAATGCTGACACAATATATAGCTATCGACGGGAGTGTAATCGCCCCACTCACTTACATTCTCACTCTTCTGATAAGAGGTTATTGATGGGACGTGGAAAATGTTCAACTGACTTAAAGCTGTAGCATGATCAAAAAAAAACCACAGCTTGAGTATAAAAGATATATGAAAAGGATGAAAAGAGAGCTAACTAAATACCCCTGTAGACAAATACCTGTCTCCACGATCACAAATGATCGCAACAATAACTGCACCTGGATTTTCAGCCGCAATACGCAGTGCCCCAGAAACAGCCCCCCCAGAGCTAACACCACAAAAAATTCCTTCTTTCTGGGCCAGTAATCGCATCATTGCTTCTGCTTCGTGTTGCGTAATATCTAAGATATTATCCACCAGATATTTCTGATAAATACCCGGCATATAAGCAGGCGACCAACGGCGGATACCGGGAATATGACTGTTTTCTGCTGGCTGTAACCCCGTCGTCTGTACCTTATTTGATTGAGATTTCAGATAGCGGCTCACACCTGTAATAGTGCCGGTTGTTCCCATACTGGAGACAAAATGGGTAATACGCCCCTGTGTTTGCTGCCAAATTTCCGGCCCTGTTGTCTTAAAATGCGCCAGTGAGTTATCAGGATTATTAAACTGGTCAAGAACTTTTCCTTCACCATTCAGTTCCATTTGTTGCGCCAAATCCCGTGCACCTTCCATTCCCAACTCTTGGCTGACCAGAATCAGTTCAGCGCCGTAAGCTTGCATAGACGCCTGACGTTCAAGGCTCATATTTTCAGGCATCAGTAACTTAAGCCGATAACCCTTTACCGCAGCAATCATCGCCAACGCAATGCCTGTGTTGCCGCTCGTTGCTTCAATAAGCACATCTCCCGGTGAGATTTCTCCCCGTAATTCCGCTTGCTGGATCATTGAGAGTGCTGCTCTGTCTTTTACAGAGCCGGCAGGATTGTTGCCTTCCAGTTTTACCCAAATCTCCGCATCTACTTTTTCAGTAATTCGTTGTAATTTAACCAACGGGGTATTACCGATAAATTTTTCTAAGCTTGCCACAGCACTACCTGAATCATATGAGAATAAACAACAGAATAATCGCATTCAGAAAACTGTCGCAAGCTCTTAAACAAAAAAAACTGTATCCTTCAAGACAACAGGGGAAACCCAAAGTTGTGCAAGTAATGAAAAAATTAGGCGGACTCAGCGAGTTTCAGTACCTTTAATGATGAATTACCTTCATACAATCGGGCATTCTTTCCACCAATAAAATATTGACTTCCTCTCGCCGGAATCAAAGAATTATCCGGCCAGACAACCGATAAACTCTCTTCCCCCCATCCTATAGGCTGAACAGACAACAGGGAAAAATGCCCTCGTGGACTCACTTCCACAATCTTAACTGGCAAAGGGCAAGATAACGTTTGTTGTGTACTAAGATTCATTTCCCACGGACGAAAGAAAACATCAACATTCCCTTGATGTAGTGGCATCACCTCCAGTGGGAAAATTTTTCCTCCAACCCATAGCTGTGAGCCTTTAATCTCACCATGTAACTGATTCACTTCGCCCATAAATTCCAGTACAAAACGGCTTTCCGGTTCTTTCCATACTTGCTGTGGAGTGCCAACCTGTTCTATAGCACCTTGATTCATCACCACAACCCGATCCGCCACTTCCATTGCTTCTTCCTGATCATGAGTGACAAATACGCTGGTAAATTTTAATTCTTCATGCAGCTCACGTAACCAACGACGCAATTCCATCCGAACCTGAGCATCCAAAGCACCGAAAGGCTCATCTAATAAGAGAATTTGCGGCTCAACAGCTAATGCCCTTGCTAAAGCCACTCGCTGTTTTTGACCACCAGAAAGTTGTGATGGATAACGATCTGCAAGATGAGATAGCTGGACCATATCGAGTAAAGACATTACCTTACTACGAAGTGTCTCACCACTGGGACGCTGACGACGGGGAAGAACCGTCAGACCAAAAGCAACATTATCAAATACGCTCATATGACGAAACAGAGCATAATGCTGAAAAACAAAACCCACCCGCCGATCTTTTGCATGTACCTGGCTGACATCCTGACCATGAAACTTCAACTGCCCTGCACTTTGCTGCTCAAGCCCTGCAATGATCCTCAACAATGTTGTCTTGCCGGAGCCTGATGGGCCAAGCAGAGCAATCATTTCACCGGATTCAATATCCAGAGAAATATGATTCAGTATTTGAACCCGACCAAAAGATTTACTGATTTTGCTGATTTCAATACTCATATTCTGCTATTGACCTCCACTTATGACTCCCATTTACTGACGGCTTAAACACCACTGCAAAGCACTTTTGACAATCAGCGTAATAATCGCCATCACTGCCAATAAAGCCGCCGCCACAAATGCGCCAACTGTGTTGTAATCCTGATACAGCAGTTCAACCTGCAAAGGCAATGTGTAGGTTTCTCCTCTGATCGCACCTGATACCACAGACACAGCCCCGAATTCCCCAATTGCTCGCGCATTAGTCAAAACAATGCCATACAGCAACGCCCAGCGAATATTCGGCAATGTCACACGCCAGAACATCTTCCAACCAGAAGCACCCAATAATATTGCGGCTTCATCTTCCTGATTACCCTGACTCAACATCACTGGCACCAATTCACGAACAACAAACGGGCACGTCACAAATACCGTAACCAATACCATACCCGGCCATGAAAACATTAACTGGATGTCATAAGCTCCAAGCCACTCTCCCATCCAGCCATTAGAACCGTAAAACAGCAGATAAAGTAACCCCGCTACAACGGGAGAAACTGCAAACGGAATATCGATTAATGTCAGTAATAATTGCCTGCCAGGAAACTGGAACCGGGTTACCAGCCACGCTGTTACCACACCAAAAACCAGATTGATGGGTACTGTGATCAATGCAATCAACACGGTTAACCAGATGGCATGGAGCATATCGGGATCAATAAGATTCAGTGAGAGGATATCAAGCCCTTGTGAAAAGGCAGTCAGAAAAATCCACGCTATCGGAATTACCAATAACAAGACAGAAACAATTATCCCTGTACTAATCAATACCCATTTACCCCAATTTATTGAGGAGCGCGGCATCAGTGTATATCCGAAAAATTCGGCCATTAATGCCCTCCGATCCGTTTACCAAAGCGGCTTTGTAATAAATTGACACTAAATAGCAACAGCAGTGATACAGCCAGGATCACTGAAGCAATCGCACTGGCTGCCGGATAATCAAATTCTTGCAATCGTACAAAGATCATCAGAGAAACTACCTCAGTTTGCCACGCGATGTTGCCTGCAATAAAAATGACCGCACCAAATTCTCCCAGACTTCGCGTGAAAGAAAGTACCGTGCCCGCTATCAATGCAGGTGAGAGTTCCGGCAAAATCACCTGCCTAAACGTCTGCCAACGACTTGCCCCTAATGTCTGGGCTGCTTCCTCGTATTCCGGACCTAATTCTTCGAGTACTGGTTGAACGGTACGGACAACGAAAGGCAGGCTGGTGAATGCCATTGCAACCGCAATACCCAACCAGGTATTCACGACCTTAATATCAAAATTACCAAGCCAGGAGCCATACCATCCGGTTGCAGAAAATAGTGTTGCCAGCGTTAACCCCGCAACCGCTGTCGGTAAAGCAAAGGGTAAATCTATCAATCCATCAAGCAGATTGCGTCCGGGAAAACGATAGCGAGTCAATATCCAGGCCATTAACATGCCAAAAACCATATTGAACAAACTGGCAATGGCAGCAGCCAACAAAGTGACCTGATAGGCGGCAACAATCTGAGGATTTGCAATCACCTGCCAATATTCTGCCCAACTCATGCTGGAAAGTTGTATGGCCAGAGCGCTCAATGGCAATAACAAGATCAAACAGGTATAAAAGAGACTACAACCCAAACTCAATCCAAATCCGGGTAACACACGTTTACTGGATGAAACAAACATGGCTCATACCCTTCCATCAATGATTGAGCCGGCATACCATCCGAGTTGATATGGGTTTTCCCCCGAATGTTCCTGCAATGCGACTACATCTGCATTAGAAATATAGGCGTTGAAATTCCCTATAAGGGATACAGTAAATAGTGATTTGGAAAACAATTCGCTCCATTGCTTTGTATTTACCACTGTTTTCATTCAACACCTTATCTGTCACACCATTTAACAACGATTGCTCCATACTGTATCCAGAATATTTATAACAGGATAGGTTACTGCCCGCTGTTTTATATACCGAATTTTTATGAGAAATGATGAAACGAGATAAGCTATAAAAAACGCTACTCTTTACAGCTCTCCTCAGTTGCATAATGTTAAAAAATGACTCTCAGCAAAATTCTTCCTCAACCTTTCTATTTTGTATTTATCATTCAGCTTTCCAGATAATACGAGAGATTTTCCACGTTTTTAGTACATCATCTGAAGGCATTAACTCTTCTGGGCCATTCCATGCCCCTGTAAATATATAGCTGATATGCTGGCTTTGTGGTGCAGCGCAAACAACTGCCGGTTGCATAGCTAAACTGCCGGAACGTTGACAAGCACCATAGGCTTTATCATACAGTTCAGAAAAAGGCATTCCGATTTTTGTTCCCCAGACTGTTTTAATGTTTTCATCCAGGATATCAATATGATCTACCTTGCCATGATTCAAACCAGATAATTCAATTTTGACTTGATTACCTTCCATTCCCTGTACGATATTGACTAGTTTTCCATTCTGCATTTCCATACCATTACGCAGACGATATTTGCCTTCCAGCCCCTGCTGAATCACAGATAAGTTCATATCTGTCTGCGGGTTGATCCCTCCTATACCTTGGTCAGATACCTTTAAGTGACTCGAAAACCAGTTTAAAGGTGATATGGAAGACCATGAAAATTCAGATGTTCCTGCACAAGCAGTCAATAATAATGAAGCACTCATTAAGCCACTGATTGTCATAACTCTCTTTTTTAACAATAAACTAAATATAAAATATCTTTTCATTACTTTTTTTTACCTTATTTTCTGGACTGATTATTTAGCACAACTATATAAAAATCATTGTGTAATTGTTTATAAACAGGTCGATATCATACCAAAACGTGACTGGATTATAAAAAACATTGAAATCAATGGCAAAGATTCATGGTAGCCACAATGATTACGGTATTTTTGATTTTTTTAAATTCTACAACTATATCAGATGTTATGGTAATAAATACTATTGCAAAAATACCATGCTATCAGTTAGCTTCCCAGACTAATATCAACAAGGTACAGAAATATGTGAAAAACCCTCTCAATACAGTAAGAAAAAATAAACAAATAAACTCACCCCACTTTTATTCCGCACAAAATTATTCTGCACAAAACTGTAGGGTACTCAAAAGTAAAACTGAATCACCGATTCATGATCACTATTATTTTTCAAAAGACAAAAATGGCGTTATTAATGTTAAAGTTATTACTGTAACCGGACATCGTTCTTTCTTAATGTCAAAAGATCTCTTTATTACAAAAAATAAATACCAGAGGAAATTTCATCACTTAATAAAAAAATCGGCCAGAAAATTAATAAAATTCTTAAAAAGAGGTTCGTTTAAATAAATGTGGTTCATGGCCGAATGAAATAAATTTTCTCAGCCACTTACCTTTAACATTTAATCAATAATTAAACGTTTATTAAAAACAGTGTGCTCTTGTCCGTAATATTCATATTCCATTTTTTCACACATACAAATTGTTGCATCATTTTCCTCTGGAACCATGATTAAAATACTGGGGCAACCTCTCGCCAATAATTTTTTTTCAAGGCGGGAAACTAAAGCATTGGCAATTCCTCTGCCTCTAAATTCAGGATGAACGCCCAAATAATAAGCATGACCACGGTGTCCGTCATACCCTCCCATCACTGTTCCAACGACTTCTCCTGCCACTTCAGCAACCAGAAATAAATCAGCATCATGAGTTAATTTACGCTCAATATCGAGTTCTGGATCATCGCCAAAATTAATCAAATCACAACGCTCCCAAAGTGTGATAACGGCTTCAAAATCTTCTTGACGAAATAGCCTAATTTCCATAGTTAGTCAGCCTGTTTAATAAGCAATTGGTTCAATGACAATAATCACTACTTTCATTTTGGAATCAATATGAAAATGCGTTCATTGATACTAACAGGTATACTGCCTATCGCTATAAACTAACCAGAATGAAAGCAGAAATAAATATACTTAATATATATTAGTTTAATGTTTTTATGTTTGTCCATGATTAATATTTTTATATTAAAATTAAATAATCGATTACCTCAACCCTGTATACAATTACAGTGTTTATTGACGCTTTACTTCTTCCTCGCCGGAAAGTGATACCAAATTATCGGTAAAGTAGACGAACAAGGGTCATTCGTCGGTAACAAGAAAAATCAGCGCTGGCTTTGGTATGCTTGGGAACCGGAGAGGAAGCGGGTAATAGCGCATGTATTGGGTGATCGCAGCAGGAAAACCTTGGATAAATTGTTAGCGCTTCTGACGCCTTTTAATATTCAATTTTACTGTACAGATAATTATGCGGTTTACCATTGTCTTCCTGATGGAAAGCACTGCAGAGGAAAGAAATTTACCCAGTTTCCTCGACTTCAAGGATGGAGGGCTAACAGTGATTTGTTGTTCACTTGTTGTGAGTGGAAAAAGGTTTATTAACCTTTGCAATATGATGTTGTTTGTGATGGAGGTAGTTATACCAATAGATCATTTATAACTCGTTATTCACTTGCACAAAATAGAATTCACCAATGCTTTCAACCTGCTTGTAACCTTAACACCTATAATCATGAAACCCAGATTAAACCTGATGCAAGCCTTCTTGGCGCATATAGATTACTTGCTCTGCTCTGGGGTATACAAACTGTATTAGTCATAACTCTATCTGACACTCAAACTTTCCTCTTTTCAAATAGATGTGTTAGATAAAATCGGCCAGTACAAAACGGTCAAGTTTTAGATTAATCTGTCATCACTCTCTTCCTCTGCATTCAGTATATTAGTTTTATCAGTAGAATGTGAATCTTATTAATTTCCAAACAGCCATTTTGTGTCATCCTTAACCCAAGAAGTATTTTCCAATTTTGATAAATCTATTTTATTGATGTTCACAGGCGGAGAAATATCCCACTGCCTCATATTGCCAAAGATATTTTCAATGAACCTCTTTGGCTTAATTAGCAATCTACGTTGTTAATACATGAGGAAATAAATATGAGTACTCAAGATAAAAAAAATGATAGTGAAATGACTGTGGCAACAGGTTCTATACAATCGATCAGCGGATATTGGGATGTAGGCTCAACCATCTATATACCTGCTGATCTCCGAGGAAAAATAATTACTATTATAAGAGGATCTGGATTAACTGCACCTCAACAAGCAATAGCAGTGTCTCTTATTAATGGTACAAGCGAACAGAAACTTACGGGTTCAGCTTGGATATGGCTAAAATTCAATTTTTCCAGTGATTCGACAACCATTGAAGTTGCAGTTGGTAGCCAAGCTGATTTTACGCAATTATTTTCCCTTTTACAAAAATCAAGAAGCCAATACTTTCAAGATTTCTTTAACATCTAATTATTTCGCTAACTTTCTATTTCTCTTTAATCTTTTTTTCTTAAATTGAACTCCTGCCGTTTTTTGCTGTTCTTTGCTATACATTTTTTACAACATACCATTTCCTGATATTTAATATTAATTAAATCACAGCCAACCAAAAATTATCATACCATTAAAAACCAATAATATTTATTATTCCAAAAATTTTATTGTTAGTGGAAAATAAAATTTAATCTATTGATATACCCTTTGCTATTTTACTGTTTAAGATATTTTTCTTACTAAGGAAAGAAACATGAAAAATAAACAAATAACGATTGATAAGGCAAAGGAATTTTTCTGCGATGGGATGACCATTATGGTGGGTGGATTTATGGGTGTGGGCACCCCTCCACGTTTAATGACAGCGCTATTAGAAACCGGTGTAAAAAATCTAACCCTTATTACCAATGATACAGCCTTTGTTGATACCGGTCTGGGACCATTGATTGTTAATGGCCGAGTAAAAAAATTAATTGCATCCCATATCGGTGCTAATCCAGAAGCTGGTCGCCGCATGATCTCCGGTGAAATGGAAGTACAACTGGTGCCACAAGGTACGCTAGCTGAGCAGATCCGTTGCGCCGGTGCTGGCTTAGGTGGTTTTCTGACACCAACCGGCGTGGGCACCGTGGTGGAAGCAGGCAAAGAGAAAAAAGTCATCAATGGCCGGACATACCTTCTCGAATTGCCGCTGTATGCCGATCTGGCACTGATTCAGGCACACAAAGCAGACACTTTCGGCAACCTGACTTATCACCTCAGCGCACGTAACTTTAACCCACTTATTGCACTGGCTGCAGATATCACGCTCGCTGAACCGGATGAAATCGTACCGATTGGCTCACTCGATCCTGACTGCATTATCACACCGGGTGCTATCATTGACCATCTCATTGTTCAGTAAGGATAAAATGCCATGAATGCTAAAGAACTTATCGCCCGCCGCGTAGCTCTTGAATTGAATGATGGAGATATCGTTAACCTTGGTATCGGCCTACCAACTCAGGTTGTGAACTACCTGCCTGAAAAGGTACATATCATCCTACAGTCTGAAAACGGTTTTCTCGGTCTGGGGCCTGTCACACAGCCGGATAGAGATTTGGTGAACGCTGGCGGGCAACCTTGTGGTGTACTACCGGGCGCATCTGTGTTTGATAGTGCGTTCTCCTTTGCTCTGATACGAGGTGGTCACGTTGATGCTAGTGTGCTAGGCGGATTACAAGTAGACCAGGATGCTAATCTGGCTAACTGGATGATTCCAGGCAAGATGGTGTCGGGCATGGGTGGCGCGATGGATTTGGTGACTGGCGCCCGTAGAGTGATCATTGCAATGGAACATTGTGCAAAAGATGGCTCAGCCAAAATTCTACGTCAATGCACTATGCCACTGACAGCTGTGAATGCAGTGGATACGCTGGTTACTGAACTTGCTGTATTCCGTTTCGAAAACGGTCAGATGGTGCTATTTGAATACGCACCGGGTGTAAACATTGACACCATCAAGGCGAAAACCGAGGCCAAATTTATCGTTTCTCCACACGTGAAAGTGATGTCTCTTTATGTAACTGAGGAGAGCGTATGATCGGCCACATTTCTCGTGTAATGACACGGGTTGTGAACCGCTATCTGCCAGATCCGCTGATCTTTGCAATGCTGCTCACCATGCTTACATTTATGATCGCGCTGTTGTTGACATCAAGCACATCAATGGATCTGGTCAAAATGTGGGGGGACGGCTTCTGGAACCTACTTGCTTTCGGGATGCAGATGGCGATGATTATCGTCACTGGTCACGCGCTGGCAAGCTCTGGCTCTGTTAAACGTATTCTGAGGCTAACGGCTTCACTGGCAAAAACACCCACACAGGGTGTGATGCTAGTAACCTTCTTCGGTTCCGTGGCTTGTGTCATTAACTGGGGATTCGGGTTAGTTGTCGGAGCTATGTTTGCCCGTGAGGTCGCCCGTAGGGTTCCCGGTTCTGACTACCCGCTTCTGATCGCCTGCGCCTACATCGGCTTTCTGACATGGGGAGGCGGTTTTTCCGGCTCAATGCCGTTGTTGGCAGCAACGCCTGGTAATCCGGTTGAGCATATATCAGGTTTGATCCCAGTCAGCCAGACTATCTTTACCAGTTACAACATCTTTATCACACTCGGCCTTATCGCCGTCATGCCGTTTGTCACTCGTATGATGATGCCGAAAAAAGAGGAAATTATGATGATCGACCCGGCTTTGCTGGAAGAAGAGCCGGATTTCCAGAAAAAACTGCCGAAAGACGCCCCTCTATCTGAACGCATGGAGGAAAGCCGTATTATCGCGTGGATCATCGGAATACTAGGCTTCACCTACCTCGGTATATACTTTGCCAAGAATGGGTTCAACATTACCATTAACACCGTCAACATGATTTTCCTGCTGACCGGTTTATTACTACATAAAACCCCAATGGCATATATGCGTGCAGTGGGGGCTGCTGCGAAAAGTACTGCGGGTATTCTGGTACAGTTCCCCTTCTATGCAGGTATTCAACTGATGATGGAAGGTTCAGGGCTAGGCGGGCTTATCACTGAGTTCTTTATCAACGTCGCTAACAAAGACACTTTCCCAATGATGACCTTCTTCAGTTCCGCACTGATTAACCTTGCGGTGCCATCTGGTGGGGGTCACTGGGTTATTCAGGGGCCGTTTGTCATGTCTGCCGCTGAAGCGTTGGGCGCAGATTTAGGTAAATCAGTTATGGCTATCGCTTATGGTGAGCAGTGGATGAATATGGCACAACCGTTTTGGGCATTACCAGCGCTGGCTATTGCAGGGCTTGGGGTACGCGATATTATGGGCTACTGTATCACGGCACTCTTTTTTTCCGCTCTGATATTTATTATCGGCCTCCTTCTATTTTAATGATAATAAGAATTAACGATTTATTATGGAAAATATAGTGATTATCAGCGCTTAATGTGCCGTTATCAGCAGTCGACCAATACATCAATAAATGAGAGACATCACCAAAATTGGAATCATGGCCAAAATTCAAAAGCTAACAGGCAATTGAGATGGTTTAATATAATTATCAAAGAAAAACCTGTCAATATACGCTAACAGGGATAAATGTTCTTCTTATCAAGTCACAGCAGAGTACAACCTTGAATTCAATTATAAATATAATAGAGTTATATCCAATTCATACAAAGACGCTTAGTCTCACCCGCTTTTTTCAATTCAGTGCTAAATTTTAATGAATCGTAACCTTCATACCAACTGATAATTTCATAGGGGACTGTACCAACTAAGCTACGTACACGTTTACCAAGGTTATATTTTTCATCACCAATTGTTATATGAAGCTCTTTATTTTTAAAGTAATTATCTATGTCATTGTAATTTTCTTGACTATTATAAGTAAGAACAGAAAAAACAAGTTTCGGCGTAGTAAAGATATTTTGAAGTTCAGGATGTTCATTATTATCAAATTTAACATACTCATTCCATCCAAATATCATAACATAAGCAAATCCTGTGCTATTTTTTATTACATCGAAAGAACCATAATCTGGTACTGTTCCCTTTATTGGAACTTCCATCCTTGGTTTATTCAAGTATCCCCAAGAAATATTATCAACAAAACTATTTATCTTATGCACTTTAATTCCTAAAGTAATATCAGCAACCAACATATAATCTGCAAAAGCAAATTTTGGAGTATTAATTTCTGACATAAATGCCTCATTTATGATTATTAAAATTTAAAACAATTTCATCCTACCGCTAATCCAACAGATAACTTGACTTTACTGATATAAAAAGGCCGCGCATCTGCGCGACCTAAGAAGTTTAAATTTAATTCAGTTTTTTACCTGATAAAAATTATCTGTTATCCAGAACAAGGCCAGGCTCTGCAGCAATGTAACCCTGCAACATGCCTTCTTTATATATTCCCAAAATACACTCATAATACATTACACGCATAGTGCCCATAGGAGGCATCATGTTGACTCTGGTCATCAAATAGCAACTTCTCACTTTCTGCATATCCACATCCATTGGATTTCTTACGTCAACAACGGGCATGTATTTTGTGCTGGCAACCATTTTGTGTGGCTCCAGCATTTGAACCATGTCACCCTGCATGACTTTCATCATCGGGTCCATTTTCATCATGGAGTCCATTTTCATCATAGAATCCATCTTCATCATAGAATCCATCTTCATCATGGAATCCATCTTCATCATGGAGTCCATCTTCATCATTGGATCCATCTTCATCATAGCAACAGAATAGTCAGGATTATTATTTAATGTTATTAAATTCATGCGAATTACATCTCCCACATCGCATTTAACCATTAAATTACCTGAGTCATCAACAGAAGTCATTGTTTCATCTTCATGGATGTAAGTAACATATTTTTTGAAAACATCCGCAGACCACATTGAAACTGGACTATTAATATCTTTGCTAAGTTTACCAAAATCATTCATAATATCTTCGGTTCTTACACCCATTAATACATCAATCATTTTAGACATTATAGTACCCTCATTTGTTTATGGTATTAGTATGTTTTGCTACGCGACCAACATAGCACTGGGCCTGCGTTTTATTTATAAGCTTCTTACAGAACATATCATAACAAAATAATATAAAAGCCAAGTCTCAAAAAGTGTCCTTATAAAGAATTTTTTTATCACAATAAAGAAATGTTAAATTGTATTTTATATAGATTAATCACCAATAATATGCTGCTTAACTGCTAAACATAATAATTTACTTTACATGTTATAATGATGATTATTTATCAAAACATTTCAAAATAATCATGGTTATAAATTTTTAATTAATTTGTCATCATTAACTCGTTGACATTTCGGATTTAAAAAGAACAGATAAAAATAAATTCATCATAAAAATGATAACATAACATCATTGATAGTTTTTTCGTAAAATAAAACAGAATAATTTTTCTCTTATCCGTTTCCTTTTAATATCTGACCGTCGAAGTTACATAGATATACAATTCTATTCGATGTATAATTACTTATTATCATTCCACCAGCTAAATTAAGCTAAATCTGGAGAAAACATGTTTGGTAAAGGTATCGTGATCAAAAATTATGTCAGCGCTTATCCAAATCCAATTCGCTTACAAGCTGGCGATGTTGTTGTAATCAGTCACAGTGATATAGAGTATCCTTACTGGGTTTGGGCGACAGATACATCAGAAATAAGTGGTTGGGTTCCGCAACAAATCCTCTGTTTCATCCAAACTAATCAAGCGATCTGTACAGAAAACTACATCGCTCACGAATTAACTGTACAAATCGGCGAATGTCTATATTTGGAAAAGTTATTAAACGGTTGGTTTCTGGCACATAAAAGATGTGGTGAAACAGGCTGGATACCACAAGGTTGCGTAGAGTTTTAAAAGAGTATTACTTCCCTATTCCGGTGAAAATTTCAACTTACAGTCATCTTTCTAACCGTAAATTAACAAGTAAATTACTTAATTAGTAGAAAGATAAGGGTCTTTTCAGTTAATTTTTCCCCTGCGTCTGTTTCAGTCTCCGCCATAATGTTGTACGGCTAATCCCCAAATACTCTGCTGCTGCCTGACGGTTGCCTGAAAAACGTGCCACGACGTCATGTACTGAAATATCATGTTCTGACAGTAATGTTTCTTTAAAGGGGAAAGTGGCTATCTGCGTTTGCAGGTTATTGTTTGTTGCACCAATATCAACCTGACGTTCAGGCGAAAGTGACAGTATTAATGCAGGAGTCAATACCTGCTCAGGATTAGCACTTATGTAGAGAACGATTCTCTCCATCAGGTTACGCAATTCCCTCACATTTCCCGGCCAATGATAAGATTGCAATATCTCATCGCAATGAGAAAGTTCACGTACTCTTGAAGCAGAAACAGGTAAATTGAGTGTCGCAAATGCCCGCCGCAAATATTCCAGCGCCAGCATACTTATATCATTTCCCCGCTCCCGTAATGCTGGAAGATTAATCCGCAATACGTTTAAGCGATAAAATAGATCGACACGAAAACGCCCTTCGCGTACCCATTGATCCAAATCACAGTGAGTTGCACAAATGATGCGGACATCAACCGAAATTGGACGATATCCCCCAACTCTGACGACAGATTTCTCTTCCAATACCCTTAATAAACGTGTTTGTAATGGCAATGGCATTTCACCAATTTCGTCCAGAAATAAGGTTCCTCTGTGCGCAATCTCAAATAATCCTGCACGCCCACCTCGTCGGGATCCGGTAAACGCACCTTCTTCATAGCCAAACAATTCAGCCTCTAATAACGACTCAGCAATCGCCCCACAGTTGACGGCAACAAATGGCCGTGGATGCTTTCCCTTTAACTGACCATAACGCAAGGTATATTCATGGTGAATAGCCTGTGCAACCAACTCCTTACCTGTACCACTTTCTCCCTGAATCAATACGGTAGCCGTTGAACGGGCATATAGCATAATTGTGCTGCGCACACGCTCTATTGCAGGGGAATTTCCCCGAATGTCATTGATAGTATGTCTGATCCGCAGCTTATCTTTAGCAGGATAAGGTGAAATCACGGCTTGATTAAGTTTGGCCATTTTGGCCATATCTAAAGCGTCATGAAATGCCTGCCGGATAGAAGCAGCAGAGTAAACAAACACGCCCACCAGCTCAGCTTCATAAGCCAGATCGGTGATTAATCCAGCACCTACAATCACTTGAATACCAATCGCTTTCAAGGCATTAACCTGCGCTCTGGCATCTTCTTCTGTCACATAACTCCGTTGTTCAATGTGCAGATTAAAACGTTGCTGAAATTCCTCCAAAGCAGGCAAGGTACTCTGATAAGTGATCACCCCAATGCGGGAACTAATTTGTCGGGCGCGAGCCAATGCCTGCATAAAATCAAACCCACTGGCTTTGGCTATGATCACTGGCACTGATAAGCGGCTTTTTAGGTATGAGCCATTAGATCCGGCACAAATCACGGCATCACAATGTTCGTTTTCCAGACGTTTGCGAATATGTTGCACCGCTTGTTCAAAACCAAGATGGATTGGTGTGATATCAGCCTGATGATTAAACTCTGGGGTGATATCTCGAAAAAGATCAAAAAGGCGGGAGATGGAAACTGTCCAGATAACCGGTTTACTATTATCACGTTCTTCGGTTTGTATCGGTATCATATCTTTCCCCTTTTGCGTTTTCTGCCCGTCCTTTCTTTACAATTCCTTACGATGTTTCATTTCCCCATAATGAAACAAAATTGAAACATCACCAGGTTCATTTTAAAACAAGTATATACTATACCTCATAGGAAATCAGAAACCACAACATAGAAAAACCAATTAATATATTGATTATAAATAGAAAATAAAAATAAATTCATTATCCATCTCAATTACTCTTCCCCCATTTTTACTTTTTGGCACAATCTTTGCTTAATTAACAATTTAATACAAATTAGTTTCATTTTTATAATAATGGAGTTATACATGGGATTTTATTCTGCTGGTTTGACTTTTCGTCAGGTAATAAAAGAAGAATCTCCGTTACAGATGGTAGGAACCATCAATGCGAATCATGCATTACTGGCAAAACGAGCAGGCTATAAAGCTATCTACCTTTCCGGTGGCGGCGTATCAGCCGGTTCATTAGGTTTGCCGGATCTTGGCATCTCAACACTGGATGATGTGCTGACCGATACACGGCGCATCACTGATGTATGTGATTTACCACTGCTGGTAGATGCAGATATCGGATTTGGCTCATCAGCATTCAATGTTGCCCGTACAGTTCGGTCTATTATTAAAGCAGGCGCTGCCGGACTACATATTGAAGATCAGGTCGGTGCAAAACGTTGTGGTCATCGGCCAAACAAAGAGATTGTCTCAAAAGATGAGATGGTAGACCGTATCAAAGCCGCCGTTGACGCCCGTAGCGACGAACATTTTGTCATTATGGCTCGTACCGATGCATTGGCAGTAGAAGGACTGAGTGCTGCCCTTGATAGAGCCGAAGCCTATATTGAAGCAGGAGCAGATATGCTGTTTCCAGAAGCAATGACTGAGCTACAAATGTATAAAACGTTTGCTGCAATAACTCAGGTTCCAGTACTGGCAAACATCACTGAATTCGGAGCCACTCCGCTCTTTACCCTCGAAGAGTTAAGAAGCGTAGATGTCTCTATCGCCCTCTATCCCCTGTCAGCTTTTCGCGCCATGAATAAGGCCGCAGAACAGGTCTATACCACACTCCGTCGCGATGGCACTCAAAAAAATGTGCTCGGTATGATGCAAACCCGTAATGAACTGTATGAAAGCATCAACTACTACGATTTTGAACAGAAACTGGATGCCCTGTTTTCCCAGAAAAATAACAGAGGTGATACACATGAATGAACAAAATACAAAGATTGAAGCTACCCCATTTAAACCCAAAAAATCTGTTGCCTTATCGGGAATTACTGCGGGTAATACCGCACTTTGTACTGTTGGAAAAAATGGTAAGGAGTTACATTACCGGGGTTATGATATTTTCGATTTAGCAGCCCATTGCGAATTTGAAGAAGTTGCCTACCTGTTAATCCATGAAAAACTCCCTTCCCGTGCGGAGTTGGCCGCTTACAAAACCAAACTGAAAGCATTGCGTGGTTTGCCAAGCAGCGTTAAGGCTGCGCTGGAAGCCCTGCCCGCAGTCGCCCATCCAATGGATGTCATGCGTACTGGTGTCTCCGTTCTTGGTTGTACTCTACCGGAAAAAGAAGATCATCATCTCCCTGGCGCCCGTGATATTGCTGATCGTTTACTTGCTTCCCTCAGTTCCATACTGCTTTATTGGTATCACTATAGTTATAACGGACGCCGTATTGATGTTGAAACCGATGATGATTCTATCGGCGGCCATTTCCTTCACCTTTTGCATGGCAAATACCCCCCCGTATCTTGGGAAAAGGCGATACACACTTCTCTGATCTTATATGCAGAACATGAATTCAATGCTTCTACTTTTACCAGCCGCGTGATTGCTGGTACAGCTTCAGATATGTACTCCGCCATTATTGGAGGAATCGGAGCTCTGCGAGGGCCAAAACATGGCGGTGCCAATGAGGTTTCATTCGAAATTCAGCAGCGTTATGACACACCAGATGAAGCAGAAGCCGATATTCTCAGGCGATTAGAAAAAAAAGAAGTGATCATTGGCTTTGGCCATCCGGTTTATACCGTTTCTGATCCACGCCATAAAGTGATTAAAGATATAGCTCTGACTCTTTCCAAAGAGACAGGCTCACTTCAAATGTTTAATATTGCGGATAGAATTGAATCTGTGATGTGGGATAAGAAAAAAATGTTCCCAAACCTTGATTGGTTTGCAGCCGTATCATATCACATGATGAACGTTCCCACTGCTATGTTTACTCCACTGTTTGTTATTGCCCGCACTTCCGGTTGGGCTGCACACATTATTGAGCAGCGTGTTGATAACAAAATTATTCGCCCTTCTGCCAATTATACCGGCCCGGAAAATTTGCTCTTTGTTCCAATTGAACAGCGCTGACACCAACTGATCATTGCCTTTTAAATAGTACTGATTCATACCTTACATGCAATTTTTCAAAAAGGATTGATTATGTCTACCTCTATTCCTGCTTCTACACTAACTCCCGGTGTTAATGCTCGTCCCGAATATGATCAGGTGATTGTAGATATCGTGGATTATGTCATGGATTACACCATCATTTCCCCTATTGCCTATGCCACAGCCCAACACACATTTTTAGATGCATTAGGCTGTGGGTTAGAGGCATTGGAGCATCCCGCCTGTACCAAATTATTGGGGCCGATTGTGCCAGGTACGGTTGTCCCCAATGGTGCACGAGTGCCGGGTACTCAATTCGAGCTTGATCCGGTACAGGCTGCGTTCAATATAGGTACTCTTATCCGCTGGCTGGATTTCAACGATACCTGGCTGGCTGCTGAATGGGGACATCCGTCTGACAATATCGGCGGAATACTTGCTGTCGCTGACTGGCTGTCAAGAAATGCTGTAGCCCGTGGGGAACAACCACTCACTATGTGGGATGTATTTTCCGCCATGATTAAGGCATACGAGATCCAGGGTTGCCTGGCACTGGAAAATGCTTTCAATAAAGTCGGGCTGGATCATGTCGTTCTGGTCAAAATTGCTTCAACCGCAGTGATTGCTCAAATGTTAGGGCTGGATCGTGAACAGATATTAAGTGCCGTTTCACTCGCTTGGGTAGACGGTCAACCCTTAAGAACTTATCGTCATGCGCCCAATACAGGTTCCCGCAAATCTTGGGCAGCGGGAGACGCGACTTCCCGTGCTGTGCTTCTGGCCCTGATAGCACAAAAAGGTGAAATGGGTTATCCCTCTGTATTAACGGCTAAAACCTGGGGATTTTATGATGTCTTGTTCAGCAGCAAGCCATTTCAATTTCAACGCCCCTATGAAAGTTATGTGATGGAAAATATACTGTTCAAGGTTTCTTTCCCCGCTGAGTTTCATGCACAAACTGCGGTTGAAGCCGCCATGCAATTGCATAATCATTTGAAAAAACTCGGTAAAAATATCGAAGATATCGCCAAAATCACTATTCGTACCCATCAGGCTTGTATCCGCATTATCGATAAACAAGGCCCGTTACATAATCCGGCTGACAGAGATCACTGCATTCAGTATATGGTTGCGATTCCATTGCTGTTTGGTCGTCTCACCGCTACGGATTATGAAGATGATGTCGCTAAAGATCTGCGTATTGATGCCTTACGAGAAAAAATAGTCTGTATTGAAGATCCTGATTTTACGAAAGATTATCATGACCCGGAAAAACGCTCGATTGCCAATGCTCTGACTATCTCCTTCAACGATGACAGTCAGCTTGATGAAGTCATAATAGAGTTTCCAATCGGGCACAGGCGACGCCGTGCCGATGGTATCCCCACTCTGCTGGAAAAGTTCAAAACCAATCTGGCCCGGCGCTTCTCAGCAGAGCAGCAACAAAAAATACTGTCAGCATCCCTTGAACTGAACGATATCAAAGACATCCCGGTAAACGAATATCTTGACTTGTACGTTGTTTAATCTGCCTATTCAGCGGTTCGCATTTCAGGAACCGCTATCCTTACATTATGTTAGAAAAATACTCCATGTTAGAAAAATACTGCATGTTAGGAAAATACTGCGTTAGGAGAAATTATGTCATTCCAAGATTTTTACCAACGTTCGATTGATGAACCCAACGTCTTCTGGGCAGAACAAGCCAAACGAATTCATTGGCAGCACCCTTTTGCACAAGTTCTGGATCACAGTAATCCTCCTTTTGCCCGCTGGTTTTGCGGTGGAAAGACCAATTTATGTTACAACGCATTGGATCGCTGGCTGGAAAGACAGCCTGATGCTAAGGCACTGATTGCGATTTCAACAGAAACGAATACTGAACAAGTCTTCACTTACCAGGAGTTATATCAGGAAGTTAACCGGGCCGCCGCTATCATGCTTTCTCTCGGTGTCAAAAAAGGCGATTGTGTTGTGATATATATGCCGATGGTGGCAGAAGCCTTATTTATTTTACTTGCCTGCGCCCGTATCGGTGCTATCCACTCTGTGGTTTTTGGCGGTTTTGCTGCCCATAGCCTCGCTACCCGATTAGATAATGCTGAGCCAGTACTAGTCGTTTCTGCTGATGCAGGCTCTCGTGGAGGAAAAATCATTCCCTACAAGCCATTGCTGGATGAAGCCATTGAATTAGCAGTACACACACCACGTCATGTATTGATGATCAACCGTGGCCTGGCCGAGATAAGTTGGGTCAGAAACCGGGATGTGGATTTTGCCACCTTGCGACAATCATATCTGAATGCAAAGGTTCCGGTAACATGGCTGGAATCCAATGAAGTTTCTTGTGTTCTCTATACATCAGGGACAACAGGAACCCCCAAAGGTGTACAACGTGATGTTGGCGGTTATGCAGTAGCGCTGGCAACATCAATGGAGATTATTTTTGGTGGTAAAGCTGGCGGTGTATTTTTTTGTACATCAGACATCGGTTGGATCGTAGGGCATTCCTATATTGTGTACGCTCCGCTGATCGCGGGTATGGCAACAATTATGTATGAAGGTTTGCCCATCCGGCCAGATGCCAGTATTTGGTGGCAAATTGTGGAAAAATATCGGGTCAACAGGATGTTTTCCGCACCAACGGCCATTCGTGTTCTGAAGAAATATCCTACAGATAATTGCTCTCAATACGATATTTCTTCTCTTGAAACACTCTATCTGGCAGGTGAACCACTTGATGAGCATACTGCACGTTGGGTTACTGAAACCATTAACGTACCTGTGATTGACAATTATTGGCAAACAGAAACGGGCTGGCCAATTATGACGATAGCACGAGCACTGGACGATAGGCCAAGTCGTTTTGGTAGTACGGGATTCCCGATGTATGGTTTTAACGTCAAATTGATGAATGAACTGACCGGACAGGAGTGTGATGACAACGAAAAAGGCATGTTGGTCATCAAAGGCCCTTTGCCTCCCGGATGTATCCAAACTATTTATGGTGATAATAACCGTTTTGTAAATACTTACTGGAAACATTTTGATCAGCAAGTTTACTCCACTTTCGATTGGGGGCTCCGTGATCGTGATGGTTATTACTTTATTCTGGGACGTTCAGATGACGTGATTAATGTTTCGGGACATCGTCTGGGAACCAGGGAAATCGAAGAGTGTATTGCCAGCCATGAAGATGTTGCTGAAGTCGCGGTTATCGGTATCAAAGATGATGTAAAAGGGCAGGCCGCAGTTTCCTTTGTCGTCCTCAAAGAAGGACGTGAAATTCAGAGTGCGGACCATTTTGCCACTTTGGAAAAATCACTGATGAGCCTGGTCGATAAGAAAATTGGCAGTGTTGGACGTCCGGCACGTATCTATTTTGTCACGCAATTGCCAAAAACACGTTCTGGGAAAATGTTACGCCGCACCATGCAGGCCATTTGTGAAGGTCGTGAACCCAGTGATATTGCTTTAATTGAAAATCCTGCTTCATTGGACGTAATACGAGATGCGGTTTCTCATTAAAAATGAGATTAATAAAAGTGAAGTTCATTCCAATAACCAACTTATTTTGTGGCAGGAAGTGGGATATTTACCGCTTTTCTGTCACAAATAATAAGGCTGCTATTTTTTAGTTAAAACACCATAAAAGATAAAAATTCTCCATAATAAATATACTTGCTATCTTCAAAATCACTTCCTTTGTTGATTACTTTCATTTATCTCTTCCATAAAAATAGATATTCATTGAACATATCATATATTTTATGATATGTTTTATAAATTTTAAAACTAAATATGTACAATAGCATGAGTAAAATCATTATCAATGGCATTTCAGATAAAAATTTCATAGAAAAATATGCTTACGATTTTCAATATATAATAAATAGAAAAACATCACCCGACAGCCTCTCAGAAAGATACTATCGTAAAGGAAAATCTTGTTGGGTCATGCAAACTTTAATTAACCTTAATTATTATTATGGAGATTGTCTAGACATTAGATTAACCAATAAAACCCAAGATAATGCCATTAATATATTACACTATGATAATTTTAGCTCTAAGACTAAACCATGGAGAGGAAATACTATAGTCTGCCAGGCTGATCGCCCATCAGTACACGGTGCTGGTTACGTGGTTGTACAAAATCCCCTACAGGCTAAGAATGGAAAAATTTTCATCCCTCACTGGCCTCAGTCAGGATTAAAACCAAGAATAAAAAATAATAACGAAATAAAAACCATTGGTTTTTTTGGGCATGAAGATGCATTACCCGATTTTTTTTCAGACAAGACATTAGAAAATGAGCTAAATTTAAGGGAAATTACTTTTATAAAATCGAACAAAGATTGGACTGATTATAGCAATATAGATATTGCTATAAGTTTTAGACGCGATTATACAAATATCATAAGAAAACCAGCCAGTAAGCTCATCAATGCATGGAATGCAGGTTGCCCTGTTATTTGCGATGATGAACCCTCAATGAGAGCAATAAGGTTAAGTGAGTTAGATTATTTGATAGCAAAAACTCCCGCAGAATTTATAGATGCAGTGGATAAATTGAGAAATCAGTCAAATTTATATTTATCGATGATATCAAATGGAAAAAAAAGATTTGAAGAATATAACCGAGAATCCACTGCCCAAAAATGGTTTCGTTTAATACAAGAAGTTTATAACAACAAACAAAATGCCCAAAAAACTTCTCGATTCGTTAAGTTTTACTTTCACAAATTAATATCACGTTAAAGCAAATCAATCAGAATAGACAATTTGAAACTTTAACGGTAAAAATGAATAAAAAAAAGAGGGTTACCATATAACCCTAGTTGATATTACCTTTATTTTTCTCATTTTATCTTTTGTTTAATCGATGTTTAGCAGCATAGTATTACTATGCTCTTGTACTACATTTTCCCAGCTACTTTTACCCATTCCTGCTCCGTGCCAATGCGGAGCTTTTTTTTGATTCGTATCACGTTTTGAACCAGAGCATGTATATTACGTACGCTGGTCAAAAATTTTACCACTGCCAAAATAACCAACTGTATAATTAATGTGCTAATATAGGCTCTTTTACTGCGGCTTCTACCCACTCTATCATCGCCGGATGATTAAGCATGCGATCAATCCATGCCTGACTGGTAGCAGAAAATGTTAACCCATAAGTTCGGGCACGAAAAACCACTGGAGCAAAAAAGGCATCTACTGCTGTAAACGAATCTCCCACCAGCCATTTACCACCAAACTGGCTTAACCCTTCAGCCCAGAGTGTATCAAGACGATCAAGATCATTTTGTAATTCAGGAGTTATTTTTTCTAATTTAAGCGTATTTGTGCAATTCATTGCGCACATTTGGCGCAATGTCATAAAACCAGAGTGCATTTCTGCCGCAGCACTCCTTGCCCATGCTCTGGCAATACGATCTTTTGGCCAAACCTGCGTATGATCCTCTGCAATATATTCAGCAATAGCCAATGAATCCCAAACGGTAATCTCACCATCCACTAAACAAGGAACAAGACCAGAAGGCGAGAATGCCTTGAATTTCTCATGACTACTTTTGCCATCTTCAAAGTAACTCAACTGCTCATTGAAAGGAATATTCAGCGCTTTGAGTAAAATCCACGGACGTAGTGACCAGGAAGAGTAGTTTTTATTCGCTATCCATAATGTATACATTTTATTTCTCTCTGTTAGTCCCTTCATATTTCAATTTACCGCTTTGTTGGCTGAAATTAGAAATATATTGGGTGTGATGGTGAAATATTGCACATGTAACATTACAATTTCTAACCATATGAGTAAATAAATATATAAATTAACATTATTTATTTTTACATGTAAAATAATTACATGCGTGATATCTTCGCTGATTCTTTAATTATTTCACTACATCCTTAAAGTGAAAAATAATTTTTCAATCCATCTTTAATTAAGTTAATTTATTTTTTATATATATCCAATAGGAATATCAATATTCCATTTGTCTTTTATTTTATTAAGAATACGCCAGCTAACTCTATTATTGATAAATTTTGACATTCTTAAACAAATTATTTGGCGAAGATTTACAAAAATAAGACTAAACTTTTATCTATTGTGAGGTTCATTTTTTTTCATTTCTGTTTACTATCTATGTTAGAAGAGTGCTATGTTAGGAAATTGTATTTTGTAAGTGATCAAAAATAAGGAAACGATATGTTATTAAAAAACACCTCCAAGCAATTTGGTCATATCTCTGTTTTGATCCACTGGTTAATTGCGCTTGCTGTTTATGGAATGTTCGCATTAGGTTTATGGATGGTCACATTAAGTTATTACGATACCTGGTATCATCAAGCTCCCAAACTTCATAAGAGCATCGGTTTTTTAATCTTTATTATTATGGTCATCCGCATTATCTGGCGATTTATTTCTCCTCCCCCTAAGCCCCTGAATAGTTATAGCCAACTTACACGGATCAGTTCAAAATTAGTTCAGTTCACCCTTTATATCGCCCTGTTTGGCATTTTATTCAGCGGATATTTTATCTCCACAGCAGATGGTCAGCCTATCAGTGTTTTTGGATGGTTTGATATCCCCGCCACACTGGCAAAGCAAGGCGTACAAGCAGATACAGCCGGTATTATCCACCTCTATCTTGCCTGGCTGGTCGTTGTGCTTTCGCTATTACATGGGCTTGCAGCGCTGAAGCATCACTTTATTGACCGAGATAGTACGCTAAAAAGAATGTTTGGACTCCCACCCGACTCAAAATAAATTATGGAGAATCATTATGTTGAAAAAGACGCTAATCAGCCTGACAGCAGGTGCTTTATTTATGAGCGCAGGCTCAGCAATCGCTGCTAACTATAAAATTGATACTGCTGGCCAACATGCCTTTATCGAGTTTCGTATCCAACATTTAGGTATGAGCTGGCTTTACGGTAGCTTTAAAAAATTTGATGGTGATTTTACTTTCGATGCAAACAATCCAACAACGGATAAGGTCAATGTCGTTATAAAAACAGATAGCGTAGAGACAAACCATGCTGAACGCGATAAGCACTTACGTGGTGCTGATTTTTTAAATACCACAAAACATCCGGAAGCCAAATTTACTTCAACCAAGGTGGAGAAAGAGGGAGATCACTACAAAATTATCGGTAATCTGACATTGAATGGTGTGACTAAACCAGTAACGCTGCAAGCAAGACTAATGGGCGAAGGTAAAGATCCGTGGGGAGGATATCGCGCAGGCTTTGAAGCTAACGGGAAACTTAAATTGAAAGATTTTAATATTAAAACTGATTTAGGGCCCAAATCTCAGGAAGTTGAACTGAATATTTCGTTGGAAGGTATTCGAGAAAAAGCCTGATACTTTTCAAAATCATTTCTCCTATCCTTTTTGCTTTTCAAGTTGCAGATTTGTTGGCTGCAACTTGAAATTAAACCATGATCTCTGTCGCTACTTAAACCGACTGTGCAAGCAATTTATTAACATGGAATGTAATAGACTCCAGAGCGTTATGAGCAGCATAGTCTGCCTTAAGTTTCTGCGCCTGCTGATACCATTCAGGAGAAGAAAGTATCCGTGTAACTGCCTGATAGAGCTGTTGTTCACTCGGTGTATCTGTATTCAGGCTGATACCACAGCGTGCCCAGATAACACGGGCAACCGCTTCCAGCTTACCATCTCCTGTACCAGCCACAACCATAGGTACACCATGACGAATTGCTGCATTGAGAGAACCATATCCACCATTCGTAATAAAAATTGCTGAACGGGGAAGCCAGTATTCAAAGTTAAGATATTCCACTACTTTGGCATTATCCGGTATTGATTCTCCCAACATTTCAGCCGGCCTTCCTGCGGTGATAGCCAAAACGCGTACTGGTAAATTCGCCAGGGCATGCAAAGTCGGTATTATTAACTGATTGAAATCAATATTCGCCAATGTACCTTGAGTAACCAGTATAAGTGGCAAACTCTCATCAGGCCATTCCAGCTCTTTTTTATCATCCTGTACATCAACTTTCAGCGCACCAATAAAATCCAGTGTTTCCGGCAGATCATCACGCGGGAATTCAAACGACCGAGTTGCCAATTGCAGGAAACAATTAGATTGTTTCAGAATGACATCGTTATAATCCTGTGTCAGTAAAGGAGCATTCACTGTGGCCAAAGCTGTGTTAAAAGCTTCCTGGACCTGCGCAATCAGCTTGTGAGTTTCCTCATCCACCAACTGTTCACGCTTTAAATCGGCAGGAAGCAATTCGGGCGGTATACGTGCCCCCCAGAATATGGCATCCCGAGATGACAATAACAGCGGACTTACCCCAATCACCATGACAGGAATGCGTTCATGAACAGGCTTTTGTAATAAGGGCAATACAGCATAGAACGTATTGTCAACAATCAGCAAATCAGCATCTGCAACCAGTTGTTGCAATTGAGGATATAGTACAGGGATCGGCCCCGCAAAAAATTGCTTAAGAGAAAACGACGTCTGGGCATTTCCCGGCGGATGCTGTCCACGTTCAGGAAATTTTTTTTCCAAATAACGGTAATCAACATCCACTCTCGGATCAAAAGCAACAAAACTCGCCCCTAGCGCTTCCGACTGCTGCCGAAAAAGAGAACCACTGAATATTGTTACATCATGTCCCTGTTCTATTAAATGTCTGGCAATAGAACAAATGGGAAAAACATGCCCCGGAGTTGCAATTGCTGCCAAAACAATACGCGCCATAAATCAAACCTCCTTCAATTAAACTGCCTTACTATCTGAAGGCGGCGTGGAAATAGTCTTAAAGCTGGTGTTATTACATATTGGTGTTCCATGAATATGTACCCTTTGGAGATGGCGAGATGAACGAGTGACAAAAGATTCCCTGCCATGTAGTAAAGTAAAGTTATCACTAATAACAAGGTCACCCGTTTGCCACTGATGAGCAAGGAAATAGCGCGGTTCATAAAGCCTGCTCTTCAGATCTTTTTCCAAGACCTTCTGTTGCTCTGGTGAAAAACCGGCAAATTTCACTGTGTGATGATCAGAATATTTTTCATTGTCAACCGCCATCGGTTCGTTGTAACGCATTACCCATTTCTCACCATCAGGATGAAGACAAACCAGTGGAGAAACTACCTCACCACCATAATGTGTTACGCGGCTTGTACGGTAAGTGATAATAGTATTTTTCCAGCTATGACGTTCATCTTCACTGGCATCAAGGACCAACTGTTCAGTATTAAAAAATGTGGTTCGGCCACCCTGAGTTGTTTCTGGTGCTGAAACGCAGTGGAATATCTGAAATTCCGGAATAGTTTCTCTATACATCCCATCCCAATGCAGAGGTACTTCAGTACTGTCTAATACATGGTCAGAAGGGTCCTGATGTTCCATCACATCCAATACAGCACCAAAAGGCCACATCATGATTTCTCCCCAACGGCGAGAGTATTCAGTCAACCTTTCTGGATCTGTAAAACCGGAAGAAAAACCGCGTAATATAACCAGTAAATGAGTACGAGCTAACTCACGTAAAGTATCAACAGGCAGCGTGGACACGTCCTGCCCAGGCCAATTTGGCGTAATCATCACACCAAAAGGAGTAATCGGTTCAATATGACAATCGAGTTTATCTGCATACATAATGCTTTCTCTCAAAGTAAAGTATAACGACGGAGGATAGAGGTTTTCCTAAGCTGTTTGCTTATTCTGTAATGTAGTCATCAAAGGCACATCCTGCGGACTTATCTCAGATAAACCTTCGATCAAGTAATGGCTTGGAACACCACGGATTTCGACCAATTTGCCTTGCATTTTTTTCACTTCATCACTTTTCATCAGCACAAACTGACCATTGATATTGGCTGCGACACCATGCCATGGAGTCAACCAATCATCTCGGGTAGGCATCATATGAATACCGATTTTAATGTTGTCCATAGGTTGAGGATGGATAGAAAGACGGATGGCTTCAGGGAATTGTTCTGACAGCAGATTTCCCCAAGCCCAACTGCGTTGGATCACCCCAACAGAACGGTGGCGGGCATCTTTCTGCAAAGCATTTTTAGAACCGATATATTCAGGTAATAAGCTATCTTCATAAAGGAAACGGGTAATCGCCCGATATAATTGAATACCCTCTTCGCTTTCTTTCAATGTGGCTTTAATCTCCTCGGTAGAATAAGCATAGTTACTGACCAGCAATTCACGTAGTTGATCATAATCGCTGGTATATTGAGTTAATGACTCAACATTACCGAGATTAAATACCGAGAGATTAGTCAATCCCAATTCATGTAACAGTTTCTCAATTTCCAATTGATAAAGAGTAACCGTTTTATCATTGACCCGTATCAGATCACTAAATACATGCCCATCAGAACAAATAACAATATGCGCTCCTGGAGGGTAATAAAGCTGAATACGTTGACATAAAGAATTCAAAAAAATCAGCGATAACTTTTCTGCCATATCAGGCATAACGCCCAACACTTTACGGGGGTTTGGTGATTTTGTCGGAAACGCGGGCAAGATACATTTAATTGTTTTGCCTTGTTCAACAAAAGCACGAATGCGTGGTAACTGAACCTCGGCAACGTACTTTTCCTCATTTTCAATTGTATGTTCAGATGTTGGAAAACGACGTCGATATTGCAATAATTCCTGTAAGATCTTTCCTGACACATTTTCTATATCAAAGTATTTCATAATTCATTCCTAGCTTATTACATTTACCTTAATACAAATAATTCCCACCTACAGAATATCTGTATTAGATTTAGATACTGACTAATGATATTATTCAATATAACCCAATAAGAAATTCAAAAAATTTGAAAAGTTATAAGGTTATAATTTTTTTTAATATAAGAATCACAAAACTCAGGAATATTAAATTCACTTAAATAAACAATAAGTTATGCCGACAAAATCAGATAAGTAATAAAAAGGCGACAAACTTAAGCTTGTCGAAAAGATTATTACAATTAACCTCCTCTATAAAAACAAATAAAACAACATCTGATTAACATTAATCATACATGACAATCATATAATACATAAATAATAATATTCCTTGTATATAATGTATTTTATTACATGTACATATGCAAAATAATATAGACAGTTAATATCTGCAAGTAAAGAAAAAAAACTTTAAAAAAAATAATACAAAGAAGAAACCTCACCCAATAAAACTAATTAGAAATTTTAACTTATAAATTTAGTCTTTTTTATATAGAATATTTTTTTATAAGATATATTATTTATTAATATTAACAATATTAATTAGGAATAAAATAACATATATTTTTTTGGTAATAAAAAAGAAATACCTAAAAGTTACTTTTTTACGATAAACTACTTCAATCACATTCAATTATCATCATACTCGTTTTATGATCCACCAGACTTTTGGAAGCGTTCAGGGAAGCACTTCCGACATCGAAATTGAAAGAAAAGGAATATTAAAAATCCGTGGCCGGATAAATCAGCTTATCAGTGAAGCTACTGGCTGCCCTATTGATAAAGCAGTAAAAGACACTGACCGTAATTTATGGGTGGGCTGGAAGAAGCCCGTGATTATAGTATCGTAGGGCAAATATCAGCCATTGGAACAAATTGGAAGATGAAGAGTATGGTCAATGATGGCTGTTTTATGGCTTTGATAGGTTTATACCCTTCTCTATGAACACATCACGTTTGCAAGGCTTCTGGGGAGCATTCCCTTGCCGCCATGACGCAACTTAAAATTCATTGGGGTCTAATTACTTTATATTCTAATTATTCTTGGATTTTCTCCAGTGTCCATACAAAATCTTGTTCTGTGACAGGCGCAAATCCAAATTTTTTATATAACCAACCCGCATTAGAAGTCACTAATGCCACATGATTTACCTGAGTAATAGCAGGGTGCTGCAAAATACACGCTATTAGCCAACGCCCTAATCCTTTCTTTTGATACTCATCAATAATAAATACATCTGAAATATAAGAAAACATTGAAAAATCAGTTATTAATCTGGAAAACCCAATTTCTTTATCGTGATGAAATAATACAAAACATAAACTATTTTCTACTGCAGTTTTAACTTTTTCAAATTCAATTCCACGTGCCCAAAATAATTGCGTAAGATTACTGTGAACAAATTTCACATCAATTTTATTTTTATCCGTTGTGATCCAATATTCGTCACGTCTCCACTCTATCGCTTCTTTCATCTTTTTTCCTTTTCAGAAAAATTAGCTGTGAAAAGAAATTATCACAAAAACGCTTAAAAGAAAGCCACACAATTGTGTGGCTTTTCAAAATATGAAAATCTCCATGATTTACTCATTTTTTTGTAATAACCTGCGATATATCAAACCACCAATAATCCCCCCAATTAGTGGAACCAACCAGAATAACCATAACTGCTCTATAGCCCAGGTTCCCTGAAAAATCGCAACTGCTGTACTTCTTGCAGGGTTAACTGACGTGTTTGTCACAGGTATGCTAATTAAATGGATCAAAGTTAATGCCAAACCAATTACCAATGGCGCGAATTTCGTTGGCGCATTTTTATCTGTCGCGCCAAAAATGACGATCAAGAAAAATGCTGTTAACACCAATTCAATGATAATTGCAGATTGTAATGAAAATCCTCCAGGAGAGTGATTCCCATAACCGTTGGATGCAAATCCACTCTCTGTTGCATTAAAACCACTTTGACCACTGGCAATCAGATAAAGTACCGCAGCGGCGACAACTCCTCCAATTACCTGAACAATAATATAAGGAATAACGTCTTTAGCTAAAATACGCCCACCAGCAAATAATCCCAATGTCACAGCCGGATTAAAATGCCCACCGGAAATATGGCCGACAGCATACGCCATTGTCACAACAGTTAAACCAAAAGCCAGAGATACTCCCACAAAACCTATCCCTAGCTGTGGAAATGCCGCAGCTAAAACAGCACTTCCACATCCTCCAAATACTAACCAAAAAGTTCCGAAGAACTCCGCTGATAATTTTTTAAACATCCTATGAATCCTCAATAATATTTGCATGAATGCAAAAGAATCCAAACAAAGTTTAGTTAGTATTTTTAAGTATGTGCAAGGAACTTGTCAGCAGAAAATAAATGACAGAAATACATTACGAATAATGAGTACATAACAATCATATTAAATACATAACAACCTGAGTTTAATGATAATAAACTCAGGTCGCTGATTTATTTAATTAGTAATTTATTTCTCTACCGCGTTATTGATCTTATCTGACGCATGCCAAATACGGTATTTCACTTTCATGGTATCTGGTGTATATACTACAATTGGTAATTTACTGTTATAACGTACAGCCGCATCTTTTCCTAAATTCACCTGAACGAATTTCATAGTTTTCTTGTCATCAGGGCATGCCATCTTGGTTGAAATAGGCCCCACGACTTTATCCAAAACGTAATAATTATATCCCCACCCTTCCAAGGTTTTCGTTTCAAGCTTGCCGCCGAATGAGTGATGATTACAATCCACCAACATATCCTTACCAATTATCAACTCTACCATATAATTATTTTCGTTCTTTTCAGGTGATAATGTAATCACACTGCGAACCATACCCTTTGAAGCCTCAGGATAAGGAGCTACATTTTCAAGTTTATCAGCCTGAGCATAAACAGAAACAGCCATAGCAGCTAAAGCAAGTAGATACTTTTTCATTTTTCACCTCTTGATATATTTAACAATGCAAGAGGATCATAACAACGAAAATCCCTAAAGAAATTATGCTTTTTTGGCAAGGCACTGATTTTTACCACTATTCCTTTAGACAAAAGCAACTCCTTTCGGATATAAAATAAATTTACGTTAACAATCAGAAGGATACATAGTTTCTACAAAATATTTTTTATGTGATATTTCTCAAATCTGATATTACAATGGGCTGCTACACTCATAGTGTGGTAGCAAACTTCGTATAGGAGGTCCCATGTTTCCAGAAGATCACAATTTAGTATCTAACCTGAAAGAATCTCACCCCCGTTTCCAATCCTTGTTTGAAAAACATAACCGCCTTGACCACGAGATATCGCAACTTGAAGGCCCGAACGGAGCCGGCTATAACGAAAAAGTTGTGCGATTAAAAAAAGAAAAATTACATATAAAGGATGAGATGCAAAGGATTTTGCAGGCAGAATCTCAGAAGTAACCCTGCCATAGACTGACGCCTGCTACGCTGAAAAGCGGGCGTCTCATGAAAGCACTCATTTGTTTGTCATTTCCCTACAATAAAGTTCTCAAATCAAGAACTCACATTGTCAAACATCCACAAAAAAGCCACCATAAAGGTGGCAAAAACTGGAGCAAGGTTTCTTCATTATTTATTGGCTTACAGCCGCTTGTGCAACAGCTTTCTGGCTAGGTTGTCTTTTCGTTTTTACCCTTGGATGTGGCGTAACACTTTCAACTTCCCCCGGCTTAGAGATAAAGCGCACAAACGTTTCATGGCTGACGAACGTTGCCCCACAATTGATATTCTGGCATTGGTTATAGCGCTCCTTTGTTTGGCTGGAATGCTCGAAGCTGCTACGAGTATGTGCTGACTGACCACACAGAGGACACTTAATCATAATTGTTCACCTTATCTTGAAAGCATTGTTTTTAATGAAATAACACCATCTCGTCTGGTGAACAATATATCAAAGTTCTCATATTGAGATCAAGTGTTTATTTTGGTATCCTCTGGTTTGATTTCTATTTCATCAAGCTTAATCTCAAGATCTAAAGATGTTGTAAAACCACTGTCATTGAGATTATGAGTCACTTTAACTATCGTCCAATTAGTTTCGTCTATCTGTGGTTTAAACCCTTTAATCAGAACTGGTGTTTCAGGATAGATGTCAGCACGTCCTCTAGCCAAAGTGATAGAAAACTGCGCTGTACCTCGTTGAATTTTTTCCCAGGCTGCTTTGGCAGCACGTTCTGCCTCTGCTTTGTTGTGATAGATCCGCGAAAGTGTCAGTATATTCTCCGCTGTTCCCTGCAAATACTCTTGTGTTTGTTGTTGGTTCGTCGTTGTTTGATGAGATTCATGCACAGATTCTCGCTGTTCCTCATAGGAGTGACTTTCATCTCTACGACTACTTTTGTCATGCCGATTTCCTCCTGTATGACGAGTCCTATCATAAGGAGATTTCTTCCCTTCTTTCGGTTTAGGATTTTTTTTCGACAAGTCAGTAGCACCCGAATTTTTATTTTTTTCTTTTTTTAGTTTTTCTCTATCCCTATGTTTAGATGAATCATTATGTTTAGAAGGCTTATTACTTATCTGAGAATGATTTTTAGTTGATGACTTAGTTTTGCTGCTTTCATAGTGAACGGAGACATCAATTTTTGTTTTTGTCGACTCCTGTCGTTGATAGGTGACTGTCTGTTTAGATGCTGTACCTGTGTCCCACCATTGAGCAATCACACCAGTATAAGCTTCACGATCAGACAGAGAGAATCGATGGCTATCCCCTGATTCACGAGTAATCACAACAGGAGTAATAGGCGTACCACTTGCAGTCTTATTTTTTCCCTGACAAATAAACAACAATTCGCCATTTTTAACTGAAACAATCGCGCCTTCCTGCTTAGCCACCCGCGTTAAAAAGCTCACATCAGATTCGTTAGTTTGATCAATATGCACAGAGATCCCTTTCAATTCCTCACTGACTTGAAATTTCAGTTGGTTTCTCGTAGCAATCGTACTCACAATGTTCTCTAACGTGAGTTTATGATAAGAAGCTTCACGCTTTACGTTCAGGTCACCACGAAAGTCCGCGCTACGAGCGCGGATAGTCAATCGGTCAGGTGCACCTGAATGTTCAATTTCATCAACGACATATTTTCCCTTTGGCGTTAAAGTGTGGCCATGCCACCCCAGTTCCAATGTCAAAATATCGCCTCGGGAAGGAAAAATAAGTTCGTGATCTGCATCATCCAATTCAATATCGAGCTGATCTGATTCCAATCCACGGTTATCTGTCAGTGTTAATGACATTAAACGCGACTGAATTTTTCCTGTGATATCTTTGCTATTAGTTTCCAACCGAAAAGCTGGCGCCCCTGTTTTCCCAATAATCAAATCAAATTTGGGAATCCAATCCGTGCTTGGTGTCAATTGACTGAAATCTATCATGAGAATATTTCCTTAACTTTATCCATTGGTCTGATCTTTAAGCTCAGAAAACTTACTCTGTGACCTAGATAGTTTATCCTTGATGTCAGATAGCTGATCCTGCAAATCACCCAACATCTCAAACAGATTGTTGTCTACCCGCCGTAAAGTCAGCGTAAAGCTAATCTTGCGGGGCGCCCCGTCTAACATAAATTCGGTTTTGGTCTCATCAATACTTTCAATGACAAACATGCCGTAAATCGAGCCACAGCCATCAATAAAAGACCAAGCTTTGCCACTATCTGCCATCAATTTCAATGCAGTCAGTGAAAGCGAACCGCCAGTCAGTTCAGGATAAAGTTCTCCCGATAATGTAATCGTATCGTTATCTGAACCCACAAATTGCCATGCAGGCCGTGCTCCCACACGGCTATTAAAGGCATGTCTCCAGCTTTGTTTATGCTGAAAACTTTGGTATGGCGTGGTTTTCAACATAAAAACAAATAAACCAAGTGCAGCCATCATAAGAAATCTTCTCCTCTGTCAGAAAGTGAGCTACGCATACGGGCCTGATGCATACGTTCTCGTTGTTCCAGTTCCTGTCTGACCATACGGGCGATATCCTGAGCGGACTGTCCCTGAGAGCCATAGACATAGATGTTATATTGCGGTGTTGCGCCACTATATTGCTGTGGCTGGCTCCGCTCCCGTTTTGCCTGAACTTCCTCATAAGCATGAGCAGGTAAACTTTGTGCGTGCAACGGGGCATCCTGCGCCGCAGCAGGCAATGACATTGAGCTGACGGCAAGCCCCAAAGCAGCCAGTTTTGCAGTATTTTTTCTACTGGTAACATTAGCAGGGCCGTTGATAATTTCAGGACCATATTCACCCACGAGGCCTAGCTTCCCGGCTGGAATAAATCCTCCTGAATCGTGCTTAGTAATTTGTGCCGCTTGTTGTGTTGTGTCGCTTTTAGTAATT
The DNA here is from genome assembly GCF_040838225.1 of Xenorhabdus sp. SGI246. Lineage (NCBI taxonomy): Bacteria > Pseudomonadati > Pseudomonadota > Gammaproteobacteria > Enterobacterales > Morganellaceae > Xenorhabdus > Xenorhabdus sp. SGI246. Next base: position 5,774 of record NZ_JBFPEZ010000040.1, on the reverse strand, counting down.
TGTGCCGCTTGTTGTATTGTGTCGTTCTTAGTAATTTCCTGCGATGTTTTTACAGCAATTTCCTTTTTATCATCGCCAGACCACCACGACTTAAAAAAATCTGTAATTGAGGAAAACTTACTTTTCAGGTTTTCCCACTTCTCCTGAATACCAACTAGCAAACTATCGATCATTTCTGACCCAGCCGTTTTTAATTTTTCAGGAATAGCCTGAACATCAGCAACAATTTCATTCCATTTATCTGAAATTGATTTTTTAACGCTCTCCCAGATTTCAGATGTACTCTGTTTAACAGATTCCCAAGCCCCACTTATTATCGTTTTAATAAACTCCCAGGCTTCTGAGGCACTTTGTTTAATGGTGTCCCAGTTTTGGTAAATAATGCCAATTAACCCACCACTCATGAAATAATTCTTAATACCTTCCCACGCCGTACTGACAAGGTTTTTAATTCCTTCCCAAGCAATACCAAAGATATTTTTTACGCCCTCCCATAAAGCAGTGAATTTTGGCCCTAATGATTCCCAATTCTGCCAAATATAAATAGCAGCCATTGCGATAACACCAATAACAGCAAAAATTGGGTTTGCCATCATAGCCCGGCCAATAAACAGTATTGCCTTACCTAACACGCTGAAAGCACCACTTAAAAAAGACAGGCCTTTTACACCAATACTTGCCAGAATATTTATGCCATTACCCAAAACACCAAAAACTTTTTGACCAATATTCCCTAATGCACCTATGTCTCTTCTTTGTTTTCCAAAAGTATCCTTATTACCTTTGTTAGATAGCAAATCAGCACCATTATTAAGTGAACCAAAAACCTTATCCCCGGTTTTACCAAAAAAATCCATGGCAGCTCTTAGTGCTTCCAAAGCCTCGGTTCCGAATTGTGCGAATGCCTTCAAGCCATCTCTTAAATTCTCCATAGCCTGAATACCGACTTGCGCAAATCTATTCAGATTGGCCCTTAATTCTTCCAGTCCCTGAACCCCAATTTGGGTAAATATATCCAGACTGGATTTCAATTTATCCAGTGCCTGAACTCCTAGCTGTGCAAAGAAATTGAGGCTGGCTTTTAATTCTTCCAGAGCCTGCATACCCAATTTAGCGAATATATCCAGCGGAGATGTTAATTTATTCAGCGCCTGAACCCCTAACTGCACAAACGCATCCAGTGTGGACTTTAATTTATCCAGCGCCTGAGTGCCCAGTTGTGCAAATATATCCAGTGGGGCCGTTAATTTATTCAGTGCCTGAACCCCCAACTGCACAAATGCATCCAGTGTGGATTTTAATTTATCCAACGCCTGAGTACCCAGTTGTGCAAATATATCCAGTGGGGCCGTTAATTTATTTAGTGCCTGAACTCCCAACTGCACAAATGCATCCAGTGTGGACTTTAATTTATCCAACGCCTGAACGCCTAATTGTGCAAAAAAGTTCAGACTAGCTTTTAATTCCTCAAAAGCTTTAAGTCCCAACTGCACAAATGCATCCAAACTGGATTTTATTTTATCCAGCGCTTGAACACCTAATTGTGCAAAAAAGTTCAGGCTGGCTTTTAATTCCTCAAAAGCTTTAAGTCCCAACTGCACAAATGTATCCAGGCTGGATTTCAATTTATCCAACGCCTGAATACCTAATTGAGCAAAGAAATTGAGGCTGGCTTTTAGCTCTTCAAAGGCTTTGATTCCTAACTGGACAAACATATCTAAAGGATATGTTAATTTATTCAGAGCCTGAATCCCTAACTGTACAAACGCATTCAAGCTGGTCTTTAATGTTTCCAGTGCATGGCTACCTAATTCTGCAAACCTATTCAGGCTGGATTTCAGCGTCTCCAAAGCCTTAATACCCAACTGCGCAAAAGTATTCAAGCTGGTCTTTAATGTATCCAGTGCCTGGCGACCCAATTCCGCAAATTTATTCAGACTAACTCTCAGATCAACAAAAATCTGAATGCCAAACTGCGCAAAAATATTCAGACTGGCTTTTAGTTCGATAAAAGCACTAACTCCCAACTGCGCAAAGAAGTTCAGACTGGCCCTTAATTCCACAAATGCCTGCAGCCCCAATTGCACGAAAAAGCGCAAACTCGTTCTTAGCGCGACAAAAGCCCGAATACCCAATTGTACAAAGAAGTTCAGACTGGCCCTTAATTCCACAAATGCCTGCAACCCCAATTGCACGAAAAAGCGCAAACTTGTTCTTAGCGCGACAAAAGCCCGAATACCCAATTGTACAAAAAAGTTCAGACTGGCCCTTAATTCCACAAATGCCTGCAGCCCCAATTGCACGAAAAAGCGCAAACTTGTTCTTAGCGCGACAAAAGCCCGAATACCCAATTGTACAAAAAAGTTCAGACTGGCCCTTAATTCGACAAATGCCTGCAGCCCCAATTGCACGAAAAAGCGCAAACTCGTTCTTAGCGCGACAAAAGCCCGAATACCCAATTGTACAAAGAAGTTCAGACTGGCCCTTAATTCCACAAATGCCTGAATCCCCAGCAAGGCAAATATATTTAATCTGATTCTTAACGTGTCAAATGCTTTTATGCCGATATTACCAAATATTTGTATATGACTAATTAATGTTTGGAATGTGACTTTTACAAAACCAGCAGTTAAATTCAAAACCCCATTAATTTTATTCAGCATGCCAAATAAAATAGTTATCTGAGGATTAATATTAATAACCAATTTATCTAACAATTTAAAATTGTTAGTCATATTGCCTGTCACACCAAGATTAAATTCATTTTTTTTACTGGATGAATTTTCCTGTTGGACATTCTGAGTCATTTGGACCACATTAGCTGATTGGCTGGCGGCATTTACCTGTATCACTTTTGGGGAATTTTGCCGCACAGAAAAAGATTGTTTAATTGTTTGATTATAGGCCTTAAGTTCGGCCCGCATACGCGCAGTTTCCTGCGCATAACCTATAATGGGTTTTAATTTTTCAACACTCTTATTGAGTTTTTTAAACTGGTTATAAATTTTATCTACTGAACCTACCAGTTTTTTCTGATGCTGTTGAAAAGATTTAAAGGAACTGGTCAGCTTACCAACAGTACTCAGTACTTTGTTAAGCTGTGACTGTATATTACTCATTTTCTGCACCACTTCTTAAAATGGCCCGATGTCGCCAGTCCAATAATTCCGACAATAACATTTCATCTGTGTCTGCCGGAGTCCAGTGAAAAACGGTGGCAATATCTGCCACCAGTTCATCAACGGTTAATCGTTCTGGGAATCGGACTTGACCGACTTCGGCAACAAAAAATTGACCACCTCCACACTGAGATTAATCAGATCACCAGGTGACATCATCATCAGGTCATTTTTGGTCAATGCAGGAGTGGTAACACGTGGCAGAACCAGCAACATAGAATCCACATCCATTTCCAGCAGTGCCTGTAAACGAGCACCGCGCAACGCGCCACTGGTAGGTTTACGTACCGTCACTTCCGTGATTTTTCCGTTGCCTCGCGCCAGTGGTGCTTCCAATTCGATTGTGCGCAGATCTTCATCTTGAGTTTTCAGTGCTTCAGTCATAATTCAACCTTGTTTATCCGAGTAAAAACCTGTCTCAGCTGCGATATGCTGATTGAGACAGGGAATAAGTTTTAAATTTGTTAATAAAAGAGTGATTAAAAAATACCGATAGCGCGGCGATGCTGCGCCAGGCGATCTTCTCCGCCCACTTTCTCAACCATGTTGACGGTGTCGATTTCAATCAGTTCTTCACCATTCCAAGTCAGTTTGAAATAAGTATTTTTAGCGGTAATTTTGGTTTGAGTGTTGTCGCCTTGTTTATAAGTACCGTGATCGAATTCCTGGAAACGGCCACGCATAACAACTTCAACTGCAACCACGTCACCCGTGTCTTCGCGCTCAAAAGAGCCAGCAAAGCGCAACATAACGCCATCAACTTGTGCGATGCCCCACTGTTTGTACAGTTGAGCTTCAACGCCACCCAGAGTGAATTCCGCATCCAGTGCGCCTTCATCCAGACCCAGATCAACCATTGCACTGCCGTTCATACCGGCACCGCGGTAGGCTTCCAGTTTGCGGCTCAGCTTAGGAAGAGTTAGCTCTTCCACAATACCCTGATAATTGTTGCCATCATTGAACAAGTTCAGGTACTTAAGTTTGCGAGGTAATGCCATCAGTTAGCCCCTTATTTATTGATACTTTTTGCGAAATCCATCAGGTAACTATCTGTAATGCGCTGGCGTAACATCATGTTTTCCAGTGGCGGTACAGGGGTATAGTCGTAATCGATGGTCAGTTTGCCTGCTTTTAGGGTGTCTTTATCGTTGGCTTTGTCGTCATACCAGCAGCGGCCATCAATGATGTAACCACCTGCTTTCAGTTCGCGGAACTTGGCATTGATACCTTCGATAATGTCGCGTACCAGCGATGGGGTCAGTGGTTTATCAATTGCCCACATGTGCGCTTCAGCCATCGTATCAGCCAGAACCTGAGCGGTACGGGTGTAGCTTTCGAACTGGAACAGTGGATCATCTGCACAAGTACGAGAACCCCAGAAACGGAAACCGTTTTTACGGATCAGTGTAGTGACGCCACTTTTGTTCAACAGATCAGCGTCAGTCGCGGTATCTTGCAGATCCCAGAAGACATCAGCAGACAGACCCGTTACACCGTTGACACCAACGTTGGACAAGGTTTTATGCCAGCCAGTCTCTTCGTCGATTTTGGCGCGTAGACCCAGAGCACGAGCGGTTGCAAACGCGATAGCTTCGCTATTGGTAACGGTATCCCAGCTCAGGAAATCTGGCCAAATCAGCATCAGCTCACGCTGATTGAAGTTGTCGCGATATTTGATCACTTCTGAGATATTTTTACAGCCATAAGCGCTGACATACGCCATTGCTTTTAGTTTCTGGGCAACACTTGCCAGTTCAACAGCAACTGCTTTTGAATCCAGACCCGGAACGCCTAGAATGCGTGGTTTAACACCGAGTTGGCCTTGTGCTGCCAACAGCGCCTGCATACCGGTTTTCTTACCTGCATCAGTGACACCACCGATGATGTTAGAAACGGTTACTTCTTCAGATTCGCCCTCAGCCACACGAACAACCACAGTCACAGGCAGAGCCTGAGCAGCAATTGCTTTTAGTGATGCAGACAAAGTGCCTTTTTTTCCAGCCTTACCACTGGCGCTCATAACGTCAGTAATCAGGACTGGAGTATTTAATGGAAATGTTTTTTCGTCTGCGTCAGGAGCAGTACAAACCATACCTACGATAGCGGTGCTAACGGTAGTGATGGTACGAGTACCTTCGTTAATTTCCTGTACACGGACTCCGTGATGATAATCTTGTGCCATATTAGCGTTCTCTCCTGTTAAGGTGTGCTGATATATTGGCGGATTGGACGGGGGAAATCATTCGGTTGGCTGTGTGTGGGGCAAGGTACAAATCTATATTAATATTTTTATTAATAATCAATATGTTAATTTTATATTTGATTCATTTTTGGATGGGAGAGAGAAATTAGTAGTTTTTGGTGAGGGCAGCCTTTTATTGACCGAATAATGACCCTCTTTAGTATATTTTTTACTCAAAATTGGTTTAAAATTTATTCTATTCAATATTATTTCAAGTAATTCGAGCTTTTGGTTATTTTTTGACAAGCTAAATTGGGCCATTTTCACCTCTATTTATTGGTTTTCAGAGGATAGGAGATTGGATCTTAGCTAGGATCATAAGGATCTAAGGATTGTAAAAAACCTCGGTTTAA
>NZ_JBFPEZ010000004.1:0-126929 GCF_040838225.1 Xenorhabdus sp. SGI246 | reverse complement strand
TGTTTTACGGCTTCTGTTAAACCGAGGTTTTTTACAAACTCATCTTTGTTTGGAATATCCGCACCATTCTTGTTTTTTTCCAGACGAGTATTGGCATTATTATTTGCTGCATCTGCCTGTGCTTTAGCTTCACGCACCTTAGCTTCGGTTTCTTCCTTAGAATAAGCCCCAACATCCGCAGAATTTAGTGAAATATCCGCCGATAGCGCCTTACCATTCACCTTACGCCCTGCCGGAACACGACCATTAGCATTATTATTCGCTGCATTAGCCAAATCATAAGCCGCCTTTACCGATTTCGGTGTTGCTGCATGAGTTTCGCTATTGCTGTCCACCGCGCTGCTTAGGATCACAAATCCCTTTTCTTTTAGCGTCGCATCAGGGTGGTTACGGCTGTTGGCATGTTTCTTAATGGAATCGTCCACATACTCACGTGTCGCCAGGATCACAGACGGATCAATTTTCAAAGTCACTGCATCAGCGCTGCTGACAATCAGGATCATACGGATCGTCTGTGTACGACCGGAGCCTTCCTGCAATTGGGGTTTGTAGGTTTCTGCACAGTTACCAACAGCGATCAGAATACCATCTTTGTCATACAGGCCGATTTCACGGATCCACCAGCCACCTTCGTTTTCAGGAATAACTTGTTCTGCAATAATTTGGTTGGTGTTTTTCGGATCAATGCTCAGCGTATTAATCGCTGCACGACGTTTTTCATTAGTCAATTTAGTTTGTTTAGTGTCTGGCGTCGGCAGGCTGCCACCACCATCACCAACGGCCATATGGGTAATTTCGATTTTAGTACCCAGTGCCGCAGCATTTGCCAATTTATCCGCGCCCAACTGTGTCAGCAGCGCAAAATATTTGGTACTCATGGTCTAATCCTCATGTCATCAATAATATGTACTCCCGCGCCCACAATTTCTGAGCCGGATACTGTCACTTCTTTCGGGAAATAGGGATAAACTGTCAGTTCGTCACCGCTGTAAGTCGCTACCGAGTAGTGATATTCACCGCGTGTATCCAGGTTGATATCCAATCCAATCAAATGTCGGCTCACCGGCTTGGCATCGAAAATCAAATTTTCCAGCTCTTCGAACATTTCATGGGTGATACCACTATCCAGAACACCAATATCCAGCCGGAAGGTGCCCGGAACGTCGTTGGTCTGCCACCATTCCCGTACACGGATGAGATAACCTAACGGTTCAACTACCCGCCGAATCGCACCAATCGTTCCTTTATGTTTGTGCAGGAACAACGAGCTTTTGATCACTTCCCTTTTGGTGTTCTCAGGCCAGTTTTCGTCCCAGCGATCCACTGACCACGCCCATGCCAGATAAGGCAGTAATGATGCCGGACAAGTGTCCGGATTCCACAGTTCCCGCAATGGCACTTTGATCTTCTGCAACTCAGCACATGCTTTAGCCGCGGCAAGTTCTAACTGGGTTGAGCCCATCGGCAGAAGGCGATCACTCATCAGAACCTCCCATCGTCAATGTGGTCTTGGTGCAGTAAGAAGCCTGAGTTTTATCCAGCACAACGTCTTTCAGCGGTGCTTTCAGTTCTACACGCTGGACACCTTCCACATGCAATGCGGCATAAATCGCTGACAAACGAATGTCACGCCCCAGACGATGCTGCGCTTCAACGTAATGTTTCAGTTTTTGCTCAGCCGCTTTACGAATAGGTTCTGATTCCGGTGTCGGGAAGATGTACAACACCGCATCAATTTCATATTCCACAATGTTCGCTGACTGGACTTTCAAACGATCTGCCACTGGGCGTACGTTTTCATCGTTCAGGGCTTTTTCGACGATTTCCAACAGTTCTTTGGATGCCACACCTTTGTCTTCACGGGACATGATTGTTACCGTGACGTTGGCTGGTGACGGGCTAATAGCCGAAGCATCCGCGACACGACCATCTGCACTGCGGGCATGGTATTCATAAGCCCCAACCGGTCCTGCAACGCTCAAACCTTCAAAAGCTTGAGGAATACGCACGCGGTAATCGTTGTCGGATTCCATGACAGCCGGTGTCGGCGGTATGGTGGAGTTATCCGCAGAACGCAAAACCATGCGGGATACATTGTTGTTCGCACCCAATTGATCCAGATCGTTACCAGTTGAATAAGCAACCATTACCGCTCGTGCAGCTTCATTAACTCGCTGGCGCAGAAGCAGTTCGCGGTACACGTTCTCTTCCAGCAACTTCACCAATGGCTCGGATTCAAGTTGCAGGGTTCGAGCAATGGCATCTTGCTGGTCTCCAGGATAAAGCGATATCAGCCCTCTTTTACGCTCTTCTAACAGTTGTTCGTAATCCAGTGGCTCAACCACGTCCGGTGGCGGCAACTGACTTAAATCGATTGTTGGCATTGCTTACCTCACCGGAATCGAAAGTGAAAATTCTTTGGCGGACTGATGATAAGTACCCGTGATATCTACCACCATTCTGCCGTCCTGTAGGGTTTCCATCGTGATTGACGTCAGCGTCACACGTGGCTCCCAGCGGCTGATTGCGGTAAAGCTGGCCGCCATCACTTGAAGCCTGAGCGCCGGGTTTTGCGGCCAGTCGATCAGTTCAGGCAGCAAAGAGCCGTAAGTACGTCGTGCAATACGGCTACCCACAGGGGTCAATAAAATATCGCTGACAGATTGTCGGACATGATCCAGATCGGCCAGCTCCTTACCTGTCTGTCGGTTCATACCCAAATACATCATACGGGGCCTCCTGATGTGTCACCGCCTGACCGAATACCGGTGTGTTTATGGGAATCCACGATCACACCATTGGAACTGAATGTGCCGCCGGTATGCTCAATATTGCCCGTCATTTTGCCGCCGTTGCGCACGATCAGATTCCCCGTGCTCATTAGCTGCGTACAGATGACTTCCGGTGTATCCAGCGTAATTCTGGTACTGGCAACACAGGTAATTTCCGGCGCAGTAATATGAACGGAATCCGATGCAATCACTGTCGCGGTTTTGATGCCAGTCACAGTCAATGCGCCTGATTGCGGTTCATATTCCATCACTGCACCATCCGGAAACTTAATATGCGTTGCTTCAGGAGATGTTGATGGTGCCGGAAACTCATCTGAGAAAATTGCTGGCAATACAAAGGCGGTGGTCAGTTCGCCGCCTATGGACAGTAATAAAACCTGTTCACCAACACTGGGCGCCCACCACGTGCGGGAGTTTCCCGCTCTGGATGTCAACCAGTGCAGCCAGTTGGTTTCAAGATTACCTGTCGCGACTCGGCACATTCCCTTTGTAGTATCCACTTGGGTAATGACGCCTGTTCGGATCAGGTTGCGCAATAAGCGCATCAGTTCAGTGAGTTGTGTGTTCATGGCGTAAGAATGCCATGAAAAAGCAGGTGAAACATTAAACCAGGCTTGTAGGAACAGGCATACAAAACAGCAGGAAAAAGCAAATTAAATCAATAAAATAAAAGCCTTTTTCAGAATAAAAAAGGCTTTTAGGAGGTCATGTAAGAGAGTTCTGTTAAGCCATGCAGAATGGCTAGGACTTACATTGCCGGACAACTTCACGGACATACTGTTGCAGGTAATCTAGTTTGGCTTGATCGTTGATGATCCCGGCTCGGATATCGTAAATAGTGCGTCCAGCTTTTGCAGTGAGTTCGACTTGGGTTCCATCGCCCACACTGCGGGAGCGGGTATTTCGGTTTTGGGTGAGCTGACAGGTAGCAAGGTTGGCAGTGGCGATTCGCACCCGGCGATAACCAGCGGCAATATCAGCCCGCAAAGCGGCATTTTCTTCAGTAACATGAGCTAATTTTCCAGAATAGTATTCATCCAGTTGAGCGACCCTGTTTTGTGCATCTTTCATTTGTTGAATAACTGACAATGTTTCTTGGCTTGCTTTCTGGTAGATAGCAGCGATTTGAGCGGAATGCTGCTGCTTCAAGTTTGCCACTTCGCTAAGAAACAGTGAACGGTGCCCCCACCAGCCAAAGCATCCTCCAATTATAAAGGTGACAATTAAAGGTACTTTCTTCATTGTTCCAGTCCCCAACAAGCCAGTTCAGATTCCTGATCACGCCGTAAAACCTGCCCATAACAACCGTTCGGCTGCCCTTGTGTTTTTCGGCAATCACGCCCTCCATCATAAATCCAGCGTTTAATCTCCTGACAGGCACCTTTTCTATCTCCGGCATTGAGCTTGCGATAAAATGTGGAAGAAAAGCACTTTGAAGGACCGATGTTATATGGGCAAAAACTGGCAATCCCTGCAATTTGTGGTTCAGTCAACGGAATGTGGACATTCTTTTTCACCCAATCAATCGCTTTATCAGCTTCAATCCGGTTCAAAGCTTCACATTGTTCAGAGGTCAACTGCATTCCTTTATATACCGCTTTATCATCAATGCGCGTCACTCCCCGACATATCGTCCAAATTCCACCAGCATCCTGATAGGCTGTAAGCCGGTTACCCTCTTTCTCATCAAGGAACTGGGAAAGAATGACGGAAGAACTGGCACCACCGATGATAAGACCAATAAGCAACCGGCTAAGTTTAGTTTTGAAATCCTGCATACATATCACAGCTCCTTTGGTGCGTGATTTATCAGCTCGCTGACAATACTGGCTGATTTTGACGCAGGATCTACCTCCAGATTTTCAAGAATTTCTTTTAAGATCAAAGTGCGTTTCATTTGCTCACGACGATTGAGACGATAAGTCAAAATGCCGAGAGCAATGCTGGCGAATGCTCCCAACAGGAAACTCCACTCATATAAAGAAAGACCAGAAAAAATAGCAGTGGTACTGGCGCAGGCATAAGTTGCATGGCTGTATTTATCCATTCATACCCCTTAATCCCAAAGCTGGATCATAGGCTTGCTGGCCACAGGCATAAAGTCCGGCATTTCAACTTTCGTTCCATGAGGCAATATCGCGCCAAAATCAGCAAGTCCCGGATTGGCCAACAATACACGTTCCGTCATGCCCAATGTCCGGCCATAATGGCGCCAGCACAATGCATCAACCGTCTCATTTTGTTGTGCAATAATTTGCATACACTCTCCTTTTCTTTGCAGAAAACAATCAGTAAATCGGAGAGTTATGATCGAATAATCAACGGAATACCTCAATGAAACGGCATTGTCGGGGAAGTAGTACAAATGAAGAACAATTCTGCCAGGATATTTATCTTTTTAAGAAAGCATAAGGGCAGGAATCGCCCCTGCCCTTGTGTTATTTAGATTACTTGTTATTTGTTCGATACTTCAATCTATTAGGCCTAATCCAATAGCCAGCTATCATCCTCCCAGACACTTTGGATGAGTTCCATTATTTGGTTGTGTTCACTACTGTTTTTACTACCTGTCACTTTTACGGATGTATTGCTGCTGACGGCAATTCTAAAACGCGTATCTGGATACTGAGGTAGTATTTTCTTTTTAAGTTCATTTTCAAGTGCAGACATGACCGATTCAGAAATATTAGCTCGCTTATCGAAAAGTATTTCAATTCGCATCATTTTCTCCCGTCAAAGTCTATTCTTCTACCGAATCTGAATTTACCGACCATTCCCTTTCTAAAAAGTTGTTTTTATACAAGCTATTATAACCACTGAGTCTTTTTTCATAAGGTGCAGATAACTCAGCTATCCAGACCAATGCCAATTCTTTGTCTTCTGCTTGATTGCATTCACAACTTGTCGCCATTCTGGCAATAAAATTAATACGTTGTGCTACCAATGATTCCATAAGAGAGTCCACTGATATATACGCCTCCACTCAAAAACTGTATGTATATACAGTACACCTAATTAGTGAAAATTTAAAGTAGTTTTTTCCCTTCCTAAAGATAAAAATTAATAGTTAATAACTATTATATATTTCTTTTATAGAAATTTTTTTTTGAAAAAAAGAATTCTTTAAAACCATTTCATATCTATATCACAACAATATCTTTTCTGTCTATCCGTACAGTTATTGACAGAACTCCAAGAGAACCATTTTCTGTTTCTTTTATAAACAATCTTCTCCGATGTCGGAGTCGCATCAGATTTTGGTACAATTGACCATTGATGGATTCGTGTACAGATATATTTTGCATAAGACAGCAAAGGCGATGTCACTCCTTGGATGACGTGAACTTTTTCACCATAAGGGCTACCAAATGGAATCTGTTTGTAAGAGAGCCGAATGACCAAATCATTACGAGCAACCCACGGTCCGCCTTGGGCCTGAGTATAAGCTGCCCAATTTCCCTCATCTGCAGCCCGTAAGACCGCATTCATTTTATTATCAGATAAACGCATTTCTTTAAGCCGACGCAATTCGCGCCAAACAGAAACCGGAGCGCCACCAATTTGTTGAAATTGGCGAATACGCCAACGATTTGCCCATGCTGTTACCGATTTAGCCATATCGCGTAATGATTCGCCCGTTTCATGATCGATTTCATCTTCTAATGCATAACCATCAATATTTTTAGAAACGTACTTTGCGATATAACCTGTCGCACTGCCTTGATGAGGATCTATCTCCCTATAATCAAAACGGGATTTCTTGTCATTATTACGATAACGCAGTAACTCTTCCTCCTCTTCCTGACAAGCGTAATGTTCAAGGATTTTTCTGACCTGCTGCACATGTTCTGGCAGCATAAACAATAAAATATGCCAATGTGGAGTACCATCATGATGGGGTTCGACGACACGAAAACCAAATAGATTAATTCCTGCACGAGCAATAGCTGCACGGGCTTTTGCCCATACGCTGCATAAATAGCGTTGTGTATCGCGGGGAGTTGCGCCCTCCCACTGGCTAACAAATCCACCTTGATACCGGACTGCATGGTATTTTGCTGGTGCCGTAATGGTATAGAATTCCCCCACACATCCCATTTTGTCAGCAATAACCTCGAAACCGCGCATTCTGACCATCAATTCACAACGACGGATAGCAGGATTCGCGTTACTGTGGAGCACAGTTTCAGCTAATGAAATACGTTCTCCCGCTTCATTCTCCAAATCAAAATGCTGGAAAAACTCACGATTGCGTCGCTTTTGTTCCAGCCATTCACGCAAAGCATGTTGCGAAACATAAGGCGATGCTACTTTCTGAACCTGTCCAACTGCAATTGCCATATGTTCTGATTGAATATCCCGCAGGCGCTTTAAACGAAAATACCACCAGCGGGCGGACATCATACGCAACATTGCCGCACAGAGCTGATCAACAGAAAGTGCTTTGCGTCCATGGTTAAATCGTTGCCAATAAGGGGGATGAGTACCACATTGCAATGTTAGTTTTGCCAATAATTCATAAACTTCTGATATACGAGAAAATTGTTCCATCTCACCATCTATAGATTTCGTTTGGCTATGTTGAGACTCTTGCAAAAAAGGGTCTTGCAAAGAAAAAGAAGAGGGACTTAAAGAAGCGGAAGAAGCGGAAGAAGCGGGTTCCAAAAAGGGCTTCAGAGAATAATACTCGTAGTTCTCTGTGATAAACACAGAGACTTCATGAGCGAACTTCAAAAGCTGTTTGCGATCATAAGTCACCACGTTACTCAGTTGTGCAATAAAAGGGAAAGGGGCAATACCAGACACACGGTGTTTGAATTGGTATCTGTGCTTAACCAACTGTAACCGTGGCAACACATTTTGCCCGACAGTTTTTCTCAGATAAGAATTGGCATCCCTGCGCCCTGATTTAGTAAAAATATCGGCATAACGGCGACTGAAATATTTCGCCAGAAAATCCGGTATCTGACCGATATATTGATGGCACCATTGATAATCTTCTGCATTCACTTCCCACAACAAACACTCTGTCGTTGAAGCATTTTGCGGGATGTTTGGTCGGCACATTCGCAACTGCTTATCGTTGGCAATAGCATTGCCAGCGCGATATTCATTAGCAAAAAAAATACTATTCATCAATGTCACCATATTAAGGGTATGTGAGTGCCTGACGTGCACATGCCATCTGTTCAAAAATGCTATTTATTCAGCAAAATAAACAGAAAAAATGTTTAAAAGAGTGATTAATTGGATAACGTCAAATGCTTGGGAAACTGACTGACTACAACCTTAATATGATTCATCGCTTTGATCAGAGACTGTTTTTCTTCTGGAGTAAATTGGCTGATTTCACTGTCATGACGAGAACGTGGAATATTCGCCAAATAGAAAATAGCGGATAGCACCCGCTTATTCTCTGCATAATGACAATCCCTTTTGTCACGCATATCGGCAAGAAACCGTCTTAATTCTTTCTCATCATTTCCCCAGTATATCGCTCTGATCTTTGACAGATGGTTCAATCCTTCCAGCCGCTGACCGAGGTTAATTTGGACAAATTTTTCTTTCTCTGTATTCGCCATATTTTCCTCACTCTTTTACCTTCAGAGAGATCATTGTCAGAGCAATACTTGGAACACAGCTAATCTCTGGCATAAGGATTGAAATTTGGCAGTTCATGATGCAATATCTCTCAATGGTTTTCGCATTAACCAATCTGGGCTCACTAAAGATCTCAATTAGAGAACTTTAGTGCGATACTAATATCTCTTATCTATACTGTCAATGAAAAATACCAATATTGAGATCAAAATGGGGGCTGATAGCGGTGGGCGACCAGCTATCGAGCGCCTTGTCCGCGCGTATGGATTTAAGTCTCGTCAGGCTCTGAGTGACCATTTAGGCGTGTCCAAAAGCACTATGGCAAACCGCTATCTTCGTGATAGTTTTCCGGCGGATTGGATTATTCAGTGTAATCTAGAAACTGGTGCTTCACTGCTCTGGTTGAGTACAGGTCAAGGAGAGATGTTCCCAAACGGAGAAGGAGGTAAAAAAACGGAACGGTTGGAAGATATCATCGCACCGTCAATCTCTCGTGTAAAACTGTCAGGGGGAAAACTAAATGAGGCTAATCCGGTTATCCTGGATAGTGAGCTAATTTCCAAAGACCTCAGAAAACCGCTGATGGTTGATGATGGCATATCCTGGTATCTGCTTGATACCCAGGAAGACAATATTCAGGATGGTTTATGGCTGGTAGATATTGAAGGAATGCACAGTATCAAGAAAATAGCCAAAATCCCTGTCAGTAAAATTCGAGTCAGCGATGATGATGTCACCTTTGACTGTGCGATCAGTGATATTCAATTCATTGGCCGCGTCGCTTTGGTGATCTCCAGACAATAACGGTTTATGTAGTAATACGTTTTCCATCAAGGTCATTTCTGTTCATCAGAATAACCTTGATGGCGTCTATTTAACCATCCGGACGCTTGATCCGGTACAAAACATGCTCCCGTAATGGATGATCTTCTTCTAATGCCGGATACATGAAGGTTTTTTCATCTCTGACCATACCCAATTTTTTCATTACACTTTCTGAGCGATAGTTCAGCAAAGAGGTGAACGCCACAATTTCATCTAGTCCAGTTTCTGTAAAAGCAAAATCAAAAACTTTACGGGCCGCTTCACAAGCATAACCTTTTCCCCAAAATGGCTTATCAAGACGCCAGCCTATCTCAACAAAAGGAGAAAATGGTAATTCAAGGCTAGGGATATTCAGCCCAACAAAACCAATAAATTCGCCATTCTGCTTTAATTCAACCGCCCATAAACCCCAACCTCCTTGTATTTCGAATTTACGAATAAAACTATCAACTAATGTGTCACTTTGCTCTCTTGTCAGCGTCTCGGGGAAAAACTCCATCACTTCCGGATTACTGTTCAAGCGAAAGAAAGGTTCTCTATCTTCTTCCTTCCAGGCGCGAAGCCATAACCTTTCTGTTTCCAGTTCTATAATCACAACGCCCCCTTAAAATTCATTGAGGTATAAAACAGTTGACTATCAAAACAAAAACTGCCGGAAAATTCTACATATTTCCGGCAGAATACATGGAGTTTTATACTCAATGAATCTCAATAGATTGAAAAACGGGGAGTATTCTTTATCAGCAGATATCAGGCAGTGGTTTTAGATTTTGGCTTGTCTCCCTGACTTTCCTTAATAGAAACAATTCGCTCAGCTTCCTGTTTTTTCTTATTTTCTACTTGTTCAGACTGACCAATAAATAATCCACCACGTCGGATTGACATACTTCCGCAACGGCTAATACCCCGTAATTCTCCGTGCTCAAGAATATCTAATGTTTCTGCACAGCACGTCCCTTCAACATGACCATCAATAATAATTTCAGGCGCACTTAACTCACCTTCCACTTTTCCGGCATGCATAACACGGATAGCTCCTCCTTTTACGCGAATATTTCCGACAACTTTTCCCCAAATCTGAATATCTCCTTCCATCTCGATATCCCCTTTAAATACGGAATTCTTCGCGATAATTGTATTCGCGCGGGCTTCAGTACCGGAGATTTTTTTCTCTTCAGTTTGCCCAGGATTGATCTGTGTGACCAGGCTGGCAGCAGATGTCTCAGTTTTTTTTCCAAACATAACTTTGATTCTCTGTTTCATATTAGTAAAGTAAAATACTAAGGCTAAAAAAGATAAAATTGCTGTTATGGCACAACTAATATTTGCACCATACACGTACAAACCCAGTGTAATAGCCCAGAATAGCCATAGACTGTATAAAAAAACGTTTTCTGAAAAACGATACTTTTCCATATTTTTCTCGTTCTTGTGATCTTTTATCTTTCATCAGCAAATATATCTATGAGTATGCCTTAGCGGATATAGAAGAAAGGCGATGAAAATACATCCTAGCATTGTATCAGTATAAAAAACAATCTACAAAGCTATAACAGAGGTATTTGTAACGCTATTACACCGATAACGTTGTCGCTAGAGCCTAATATGCTGAATTATCAATGATTATTTCTTATACTCCAACATAAAAAGTTCACTTCAACAGCTTTATCTTACTATTTTCAATATAAAAACCATATAAACTAATAAATCTGCAACACAATTAAACGAATAATTAACAAAAGAACATTACAGGTAATACAGTAATATTGCTGCGCCCTAATACCTAAACAATGAAAGAATAATAATGAAAGCATAAATTCTGGTGTAAATATTATTCTACTCTTTGTCTTTTCTAATATAAAAATTTATTCCAAGAAATAATCAATCTATTGGGATTTAAATTTACCCAATTAAAAATTGATAATTTTTATTAACGAAATGGATAAAAACATATCACCACCTCAACCTCTCTGGCTTGAGAACAAATAAATTTAAATCTAAATTTTTGACATTTAAAACTAACATAAATATTAATTTGAGGATATAATACTGGGGTGATTTAATTGATGTTACACATACGATTTTGATATCTGCCAATATGTTTATCCTACATCCAATTTATATCCAATAAGTTTTGAGTTGCATTCCAGTCTACAAAAAAGCCACTTGAAAGACAGAGGATATGGTCAATGGATCTCAGATTACTCATGATACGGAAGATTAGGAGTATAAAATGAAAAGGACGACAGGCTTAAACAAAAAGAGTATTTTCTCTTTACAGTTAACCATGCCGGACTTCAATATTCTCGAACATAAACAAAGGGGACTGTATATTTTACTTGATGGGGAAATGATATGGAAAGATTGCACCAAAACCTATCACATCAAGTCAAATGACATCCTTCTTACCCATCCGGGAAACTATGCTGCAAAAACTAATACAAAAAATTGTCAGGCATTATGGCTACCATTGCATATGGATTTTTTGCGTAGTTTTATGAAACGCTTTGGAGATCTATTAAGTAATATAGAACGCCATGATTTCCCCGCTTATCGGTTAATTCCTTTCAATCAGTTTCCTTTATTAACAGAAAGTATCCGTGGATTAGTCAACTTACTTGCTCATGACTATCCCCCAGTATTGATTGAGTTAAGAATTGAAGAGCTACTTTTGTTACTTTCCCTCGGAAAACAAGGCTCATTACTGATGTCGGTTTTGCGGCAGTTGAGTAATCGTCAAGTAGAACGATTGCAAGCATTTATGGAGGCTCATTATCTCAAAGAATGGAGGCTGAATGATTTTGCCCGCGAATTTGGCATGGGGTTAACTTCATTCAAGGAACTTTTTAACAGTGTTTACGGCATATCACCACGTGCCTGGATCAGTGAACAGCGTATTCTTTATGCACATCAATTACTCTTGAACAGTGGAATGAGCATTGCTGATATCTCGCTGGAATCTGGCTTTTCCAGTCAGTCCTACTTTACTCAAAGCTATCGGAAGCGCTTTGGGTGTACACCCAATAGAGCCAGATCTGGCAAAAATTAATTACAGTTTTTTGCCTCATCAAAACTCAGGCAGATATGATGAGGCAAAAATAATAAACCTGCCTCCATATCAAAATGATGGACAGGTATTAAATAAGAGAAAAAAGAGAATATTTTAACCGACAGTTATAGTAATTAGTGATCTTTCTTATGGCAGTTTTTATTACTTTTTTTATCGCTATCGGCACTGTAAAACACAGTACCGAGTTTTATTCTTTCCCGTCCGGTCGCCAAACGATGTCGATTAGTATCGCGCAAAGAATAAATACAGCCGCAATATTCTTGCTGATAAAATTCTTCGCGTTTACTGATTTCTATCATACGCGCAGAACCGCCGCCTTTACGCCAGTTATATTCCCAATACGTTAACCCCGGATAACGGGAAGCAGCGCGGACACCACACTCATTAATTTGCTGCATATTTTTCCAGCGTGAAATACCAAGCGAACTGGTAATAACAGGAAAACCATGTTCATGAGCATATAACGCTGTCCGCTCAAAACGCATGTCAAAACACATAGTACAGCGAATGCCGCGTTCAGGTTCGTTTTCCATACCTTTTGCTCGTTCAAACCAGTTATCACGATCATAATCAGCATCAATAAAAGGAATGCCCATCTGTTCTGCAAAACGAATATTTTCATCTTTACGCAGTTCATATTCCTTTAGCGGATGAATATTCGGATTATAGAAAAATATCGTGAAATCTATCCCCGAAGCTAACATTGCTTCCATCACTTCCCCTGAGCACGGCGCACAACATGAGTGCAGCAGTACTTTATTATTCCCATTGGGGAGTGGAAGAGACTTACGTTCATAGTTCAATGACATAGTATTTTACCTAACTCAGACAATAAAAAACCAGGAAGAGAATATGCTTTCCCTCCCTGTGTTTATTAGTTACCCATCTTACCTTTTTCTTCTGCCTTACGACAACGGACAGAAAGAATAGAGAGAAAGAAAAGGCGATTTTGATCACATTAGATCAATCAAACACCTTGTATTTCTGGTAATACCTGTCCACCATCAACCACAATTGTCTGCCCGGTTATATATTTCGCTTCATCAGAAGCCAGGAAACAAGCAGTATAACCAATATCTTCCGGTGTTCCTAAGGAACGCATTGGGGTTGTAGCTTCGATCTGTTGCAAAAAATCCTCACCGAATGCCTGCAAGCCTTCAGTAGCAATCATGCCCGGCATAATAGAATTAATCGTAATCCCCTGAGTCGCATATTCAAGTGCCGCACTTCGCATAAACCCTAGCTGCCCTGCTTTACTCGCACCGTAATGGCTGTACCCCGGCATTCCTACTATCTCACCAGTGATAGATGAAGTCAGTATAATTCGTCCATACTGCTGCTTCTCCATGACATTCAGCGCAGCCTGAACTAATAAAAATGTGCCTTTCAGGTTGACAGTATACACTAAATCCCAATCTTCAACCGTCATCTCGTTAAGAAAATGTTGTGGAAAAATACCCGCATTTGAACAAAGAATATCAAGCCTGCCATGTTTTTCGACAATGCTATCAATCACATTTTTACATGCAGCCTGATCCGTGACATCAAGGGGGATAAAATCAACACCCAATTCTTTGGCAATAACCTCCCCTTTTACTTTATCCGTACCTGAAATAATAGTCGTCGCACCTGCCCGTTTAAATACCTGAGCAATCCCTTTACCAATACCTTTGGTTCCTCCAGAAATAAATGCGATTTTTCCGGCTAAATTAAACATTATTGTTTCCTTTTATATCGGTAGATACAGTATTTTTGCCACCTTACACTTAATTTTTCAATATATTTTTAGCATGTTATTTTATCAATAACAATAAATATAACCGATATATTAAAAACAATAAAACATCAATTTAATATCTAAACAAAAAGTGTGATTTTATTTAACTTAATTTCGTGAGAAATTTATTGAGAAAAAAGCACGCATAATTATTTATGGTAGATGGCATATTCTCATCACCATGATGACTTTTAGTAATAAATGAAAATACAGGATAAAAAAATATGACTCTCTCTCATTCATTCTTAAATGAATATGACGGTAGCGCACTATCACCTATTTTATTTCTCAAAAGAACCATATTAAGTAATGGTGACTATCCTGCGATAATAGATGGAGAACAGTGTTGGACGTGGCAACAATATGCAAAGCGCTGTGAAAAAGTTGCAGTTGCACTTCAGCAAATGGGGGTGGGTAAAGGTAGTGTTGTCTCCACACTATTACCCAATACTCACGAACTGCTGGAACTACATTATGCTGTTCCGCTGTCCGGTGGTATCCTTAATGCCTTAAGTATCAGAACAGATTCAGCTACACTAAATTTTATTTTTGAGAAAATTAATCCTGAGATTTTAGTTATAGATAAAGTCTATCTTCCATTGTTAGATGATGTTGTTTTTAACAATCCGGTAAAAATCATTGTGGTTACTGGAAATATTGTGGTTACTGAAAATATTGTGGTTACTGAAAATATTGCGGCAACTCAGCATAATGCAGCCATATTAATATCAGAACCTGGTCAGGATTTTATCCACTATGAATCATTGTTAACCCAATATCCATCCAAGACCCTGAATTTTTATCCCATTGACGAACAGGAATCCATCAGCATTAATTCCACTTCGGGAACCAGTGGACAACCCAAATTGGTTGTCTATTCACACCGAGGAACATTCCTTAACGCAATTTCTAATATCCTGGATTGGGATATGCCTAAGCGCCCTACTTATTTATGGACACTACCAATGTTTCATTGCAATGGCTGGTGTTTTCCCTGGGCTATAGCTGCACGTGCCGGTACACATATCTGCATGCGCAAATTTGATGCAGCAGAAGCCATACAGCTTATGCAAAAACATCAGGTGACACACTATTGTGGCGCTCCAATTGTGCATTATTCCCTGGGACAAGAAGCTCAAAAACGCGGTATCTCTTTTAATAATAATGTCTACGGTCTTATTGCCGGTGCTCCACCAACGGAAAAAATCTTTGCTTTACTTGACACTGTCGGGATCGCTGTTACCCAAGTCTATGGCCTGACAGAAACTTATGGGCCGGTCGTCGTTTGTGAAGATAAACATGACTGGGAAACACTACCAACATCAGAAACAACTTTAAAAAAGATGCGTCAGGGTATTGTTTCCAATTTACAAGGAGAAGTCAGGGTTATTGATGAGAACAGCGGATTAACAGTCCCTTCTGACGGGCACTCCATTGGTGAGATTGTCATTCGGGGCAATATTGTAGCCTCTTATGATCCTGCCCGCCATATTACACCTGATATGACTAGTCAGTGGTTTTTTACCGGAGACTTAGCCGTCGTTGATTGCGATGGTTATATTAAAATCATCGATCGGAAAAAAGATATCATTATTTCTGGTGGTGAAAATATTTCCAGCCTTGAGTTGGAGAATGCACTATCAAATTACCCCGGAGTTTTGGCTGTCGCTATTGTAGCAAAACCTGATGAATATTGGGGTGAAGTTCCCCATGCCTTTATCGAACTTGATGAACATACATTGATAACTGAACAAGAATTGGATGACTATATCTGTACCATTGTAGCACGCTATAAGCGGCCAAAAGGCTATACTTTTTTAGCTCTGCCACGCAATGTAAACGGAAAGATCCTCAAAGAACAATTAAGAAAATTAGCGAAAGGCCCATAACATACAGGACATGGTAAAATGCGAGAATTCATGCAGCAATATAACATTACTCCCGAAAAAACCTAACTCAATGGAGTAACTCAGGAAATCGAATCCCACTTTTTGCCAGATACCCCATATTGCAATACATCGCACAGGCAGCATCAATCAAAGACATTGCAATTGCTGCCCCGCTACCTTCACCAAGACGCAGATCCAAATGCAGATAAGGCTGTAGCCCCAAATGCTGTAATGCCAACACTGCCCCTTTTTCTGCTGACATATGGGATGGAATACAGTAATCCCGAACAGAAGGAGCTATCTGAACTGCCGCCAACGCAGATGCATAAGAAATAAAACCATCAAGGACAACCGGAACGCCTGCTGCTGCGGCTCCCAAAATCACTCCCGCCATCCCCACAAGCTCAAACCCACCCACCTTTGCTAATACATCAAGGGAAGAGTGCACATCTGGCTGATTCACATCAATAGCACGACGTACAACAGATTCTTTATGTCTGAGTCGTTCAATCGGCAAATTAGCGCCCAATCCGACCACATCACAGGGCTCGCTTCCGGTGAGGACACTGATAACTGCCGCTGCTGGTGTCGTATTTGCAATTCCCAGTTCTCCCACACCAAACACTGAAACACCTGCCGCAATACGCTGTTGAACGAGTTGTGCACTGGCCAACAATAGTGCTTCTGCATATTCATAAGACATAGCCGGACCTTGTGTAATATTGCCACAACCCCGGGCTAATTTGAGGGATAACAAATTATCTATTGGCTCACAATCGATACCAATATCTACAGGCAAAACATGAGTATTGCTGCTTTTCGCCAATACACAAACTCCTGTCAGCCCTTGTAACATATTCCGTGCCTGTATGACCGTCACATTCTTGGGAGAAATAGCCACACCTTCTTCATAAACACCGTGATCAGCACACATAACGATGATCTCTTTTTGCAGATTTCGCAGATCCTCAATACCGTGCATTCCCGCAAGTTGTATTGCCAGAGTCTCCAGACGCCCCAGGCTACCAATCGGTTTGACCAAGCTGTCGATATGTTGTGCTGCTGTCTCCATTTTTTCCCGATCAAGTGGTTGAATTTTATCAAGTAAAAGAGGCAAAGAGTGAAAGACCATAATTATCCTTCCGGCCAAATTTCAGATTGAATGCTTAAAGGAAACCACATTTATTTACTCTCCATAAACCAATTTATAAAAGCTATTTTTCAAAGAACTATTTCCAAATCAAAATTAAAGTCAGTAAAAAAATCACTTCGCCTATTTCAATTGCCGCTCCTAGCGTATCTCCGGTTTGCCCTCCCAACCGATAATTAAAATAGAGAGAAAGTAAAAAAATGGCGATCATCGTAACCATCATTGCAGATAACCCCTGCCAATCGCCAAGTATCATCACCAATACTGTCCCTGTCAGTAAAGTGAGCACCGTACCACGTGGAGTAATGCGGCCAATATAACTGCTCCCCATTCCTTCATTTTCACGGGCATAACGCTGCTCAAACATCAAAAGCACAACAACAGTACGTCCAACAACAGGAGCACAGGATAATAAGGCTAATAACTTCAGGGGAGGATGGTAGGCAAGTTCAACAACAGCAAGCATTTTAATGAGGATACAAAAAATCAGGGCCAGCCCGCCATACGTTCCAAGACGACTATCCTGCATAATTTCCAGCATTCTTTCCCTCTGGCGGCTGGAGAAAATCCCGTCACAGGTATCAGCCAGACCATCTAAATGCAATCCGCCAGTCAGAAGCACCAAAGCTAACGCATAACCGATTGCACCAATATACACTCCCCCGCCAGATTGACTTATTGCCAGAGCAATACAGGATGCAATTACACCGACAATAAAACCAATCAAAGGGAAAGTAGCTATACCCCGCCCTAGCTGATAAAAATCAGTACCTTGAGCCCACTTTGCAGGCACGGGAAGCCGTGTCATAAACTGTAATGTTGCCCAAAAAAGTTTCAATTTCATTTAATCTTCACTCCAATACCAGAAACCATTAGCCAGACTGTTTCTGCTGCCTGTGCCAGTTTCTGGTTAGCTCGTCCGGCAATATCAATAAAATGACGAGCCAGACGATTTTCAGGAGTAATTCCCATCCCTAATTCATTGGTCACTAAATAAACAGGCATCGGACAATTCAGGCAAGCATCGATCAAGTCATCTATCTGGTGGTGGACAAATACCTCCAATGAGGTGAAATCCAGCTTATCAGGTGACATGCCTTCTGATTTATCAAAAAGCAGGTTAGCAATTAATGTAGTTACACATTCAAGTATAACTCCCTCTTCTGGTTTACGGTGTTGGCGAATAACATTTCCCAGATCCTGATGTCCTTCCCAGGTTCGCCAATGTGGGGGGCGATCTTGCTGATGCCGCTCAATACGAGCAGCCATCTCCTCATCCGTAATTTGAGCCGTAGCAATATACAACACCTGTTCGCAGCGCTCTGTGATCAGCCGTTCAGCATAAGCACTTTTTCCACTACGTGCTCCGCCAGTTACTAAAATCATTTGTTGGCTCCCGAAAATTACACAGTATTTTGTGACTACAGCAAACCTGTTTATATCGTTGCCATAGAATAACGTATTGAATGATTATTTGATGAATTCATACAGATAAGTGTTTTGTATCGACGTGAATTAGCTCACAAAGTCAGACAAATATTCTTATATACTGTCTGTTATAATAATATCCCAATATAATTACCCTACTATTAACAAATATACAGATATGCAAAATTCAGAAAATCATCTCACGGATATATCTACTTTTATGGCCCTCAATATTCGTGTTGGCAGAATCACCAAAGTTGAAAAAAATGAAAAAGCCATCAAGCCTGCTTATAAACTGTATATCAACTTTGGTGATGAGATTGGAGAAAAACAGAGTTCTGCACAATTGTGTCAGAACTATACAGAAGAACAATTAATCGGCAAACAAATACTGGCTGTTGTAAATTTTCCACCAAGAAGAGTAGCCGGGTTTAAATCTGAAGTTTTGGTGTTAGCTGCCGTTTGTGATAATGAAGGTACTGTACTGATCCAACCAGAAAAAAATGTGACCTTAGGGACACGGATGCTGTAATTTTAAATAGGAATACCATGAGAACACAAAAAAGATGTATGGGTTACGTTGCTATTGTTGTTGATGATTACGACAAAGCCATTGATTACTACACCAACAAATTGGGTTTTACGCTAGTGGAAGATACCCCCCAACCAGGAAAAAGTGAAGATATTTATGGTAACCGTTGGGATTTATATCAAAACGCAATTTCTTAATAAACATTAGCCCAATTCAATTGGGTTATTTTCCTCATATCAAAAAAACAGATTAATTTTGACTTAAATTCTAAAATAACAATAGCACAATATTAGTTGTGCTATTGTTATTAATTATACATGACAATAAAATAACACTCACTTTAATTTATAACCTTTTACTTCACTTTCAAGCGTTCTGCTTTTTTCATCATAACTTTGAATATCTGTATATGGAATTTTTTCATTTGCAATATTGGATATAACTTCTGGTAAACTCATTATAAATTCAATAGGCGATTCAGGTAATTCTACTGACACTTTTTCTCCTTTACTATATGCAGTTACTGAATGGTTTTCTATTTCCTGAGTATTCAAATTGACAGGTCTATTAGTGCTGTCAATTTTCGCCCCAGTCAGATAAGTTTTACCAGCTACACTCAGAACTACACTATTAGCACCAGAAATACCAGCCTGATTCGCCAAAGCCTCATCATCATATTTTTCGTAATCAACCTTTAATTTATCTTTTATCCCGATTAGAATACTTTTTATTTTACTCAACACACCCAAAATACCGCCTGGCTGTTTATCATTAAATAAATTTCCACTATTAAACATAATTCCAGTACCTACATATGTCTTTTGTCCATTATTTGTATTCTTAACAGTTTCAATATTGAGATTGCCCCCAATTTTACCATTTACTCTATCTGCTACAATATTAGAACTTTTAAGTATTACATCTTTCCCACTAGTTAATTTAACAGTTTCACCTGTAATCTGGCTGTTATGGTTGGTAACTGCATTTGCATAACCTTTGCCGAATTCCCCATAAGCTTTCACACCCAATTGACCTAATTTAGAACCCGTTATTGCAGCCCCAAAACCCCCTTCACCACCAACTTGAAGACTGTTTTTCATTGTAATATCTTGCGCTGATGTAATAATAATCCCGCCCCGTTTTGCTGCTAAATCTATCTGATGACCAGAAACATTTGTGCCTTGTAAGGATAGATTATTATCAGCAGTTAATCTAACACCCTTTTCACCTTTAATATTACTGCTTTTTGCGATTATCGTGTCTTCATCATTTGTAGCATATTTTGCGCCAACAAAGGCAGCTCCAGAATTAACAACACCGGTAGCAACATTAACGCCTATCTGAGCTTCAATACCAACTTTATAATTTATATTAGAAACCTTATTAGTATTATTTGCCTGATTAAAAGTAATATTATCTCCCGCATTGATGCTAGTTTTTCCACTCTCAGCATCAAAAGATGTTCCCTGATATTTGGCATTATGCTTAGTTTGAATATTAATATTTTTCTGCGCTCTGAAATCACTGACTATAGCATCAGAGCTGGACTGAGAGTCCCACGATGCTCCCCCTTTTCCTACTCCTTTCATGACAAGATCCTGAGACTGGAGGTCAAAACCTGCTTGTAAACCTGCGTTACCTGACGTATGAAAAACATTTTTTTCTTTACGATTAAATGCAGCTTCACTGATATGGTTATTTGCTTTTAATTCTATATTTCCATTAGTTGAATGATATTGCGTTCCCTGGTCATAGACATCATCCTTAGCATTAATATTAATATTATTAGCGTTTATTAGAGTAACATCAGAATTTGATGTACTGGAATTTTCTCTGTGATTATCACCCTTAGCAGAAATATTAAGAACAACACCGGGAGAGTTATTTTTTACACCCAAAGAAATGCCTAAAGCACCTCCTGCTTTCAGATCACCTGAAGATTCAGTAGTACTATTTATTGCCGACCGGTTCACTATACGATTAGCGTTAACATCATAATTACCAGCGATATTATGCTGAGTTCCCTGTTGTTCTAATTTATTTCTTGCCTGTAATTTGATGTCACCTGCAATATTCGTTTTTGAAGCTCTTGCATTTTTCTGCTGTTGAAAACTATTGATATTGCCATATTGTGTACCAATAGTAGCCCCGATACTCCCCTTGCCCAAAGAAAACACTAAACCAACACCTGTAGATGAATGAGATTGCTTTTTTGAAATTTCATTATCGGCAGAAAGGAAAGAGATATTATTAGCTAAGATATCAACATTACCATCTGTCGTTACCATATCTGATCCGGTAACAGTAACATCTTTACCTGCATTAATGGAAATATTCCCCCCGTTAAGCTCCGATGATTTTTGTGTGATTTTTCCTTGTTGTTTACTATCACTGGTATAATTAATAACAAGTCCAGTATCAAGAAGCTTTCCATTATCTTCATCCTTATCTTTCGTAGCAGGTTTAAATATACCCCCTGCTTTAAGCAAAGATGCTATTTTCTGCCGATCATATTTCTCACCATAAGAGGAAACTTTTAAATCGCCAAGTGTATTGATATTCAATGCATTAGTACTTTTTATTAAACTATCCACCACTTCAATATTTTTACCACTGAGTAAATTCAAATCCGCATCAGAAACAATCTGACTTTGTAATGCAGTTTCTTTATATTCTTTTTCTTTATTAGAGTCTTTAGTAATATTAAAGGCAGTTCCACTCCTCTCATCAATACTATTTTTATGATAATTAACTGCATTATCAATTAATAAACTTCCATTAATTGTTTCAAAATATGCATTTTCTCCTGATTTAATATTACTCCCGGTAATTTTAATTCCATCATCACCTGTTACTAATATATACCCGTCTGCTGTTACATCAGAGGATTGATTCTGTTTAATCTCATTGTAATTATTTTTATTCTTCCCTCCTGCAATCCCCCCCCAATATGTTACGTTATCATTATCTGTCGATTTGTTATCAAAAGCTTTAGAAATGATTTGAGATTGTTTATTTGCCTTAATAATTAAATTATTGTCAGCGTGAGCTTTAGTACCAATCAATTTAATATTACCATTTGCTTTAATATCTAAATCATTACCAGCATTCAAATCACTTCTAATATTTTTCTGCGTGGAGTAACCTTTTTCTTTATCCCCCGTAGTTAATTTACCAGAATCAAATCTGATATATTCTTTATTATTTGTTTTTTCAATTTCTATCAAATTGTCTATCACTACATTACGCTTAGCGGATAATACTATATTATTATCCGCATCAATATGACCACCCTCTATTTTAATATCCTCACCTGTCGCGACTAATTTCACATTACCACTAGCTCGGATATTATCTCCATCCTGCTGAAATTTATCATAGCTATTAGATTTACTGTCTTTCCATAAAAATTTCCATTGCTCTTCATTGTCTTCAGTATGCTGATTATATTTCTGTCCTTCTAATCTCAGCTTTTCACCGATTAGATTAATATTGTTGCCATAAATATCTGTTGCCATAATTTTATTATCTTTTTTGGCATTCAATGTAATATTTTCACCTTCTAATCTGGTATGAGCAAGAGACTGTAATTTCCTCTCTTTACGAGTACTGTTTCCGCTCATAAAATAGCTTTCTGACTTTTCATCTTTGAAAGAAACTTCTCCTAAAGCGCCTTGAGATAAAATAGTGTCACCTTTTAATTCAAGATCACCTCCTTTCAGTCTAGCTCCTTCCAGTTTTAACTCGCCTTTAGATTCAATATTAATACCACCATCTGCGGCCATCTCGCCTTGCAGATTAACACCACTACCTTTATCTGTATTTAATAATCGAATACGACCAGCCTGCATACTGCCTAAATAATAGCTATCAAGTAAACCTACTGCTGATTTTTTTGTATCCAATAGTTGACCATCAGAAGAAATTTTGTTTTGACCTGTTACTATATTAAGATCCTGATTGGTACTAATTTTACCAAGACTATTAATTTTGGGTGCAATAAGATTTATAACAGCATTATGTACCAAGCCTTCTTCACCAATTTTCAGACTATTTTTACCTTCAAACGTGTTAAACCCTTTCAAAACACCTTTATCAACTAATGGATTACCTACAACCAGCGATAACTGATTTGTATTGATAAAACCACACCCATTACAAGTGATACCATTGGGATTTGCTAATATATAATCTGCTGCCGCACCAAAAACTTCTTGTTTACCCAGTAATAAAGAGGGATTACGGCTGATAACCTCATTTAAAATGATCTCTGCCTCCCGGTCATGCAAATTATTATTAGCCAATAAATTGCCTGCCAATTGTGATTTACCGTCTATTAGTGAATTATTGAAAACTGCACCATCTTTAGAAACATTAAAATCTTCATATTGATTATGCGATAATCCTGATTCTGAAGGTGTAGCAATATTAATGACCACTGCACCATTCTTAGCATTTGTTACATCAGGTCGGTGTGATGGATCACCTCCGGGTATGATCCCATTGGCAAAACTATTTGAACTGAAAATCATAATAATTGCCACTGACACAGCAAGCCGGCCAGTAGGTGATAATCTAAAACCAGTATTTTTCATATAATAACCCCTGTGTTTCTAATTATTACTCTGTGTAATCAAAAAAATAGGTTTAAAAAAGTTAAGATGATTATTTAAGAATTAAAAACTGTAAGAGAAACGTGTTAATAGCTGTATGGGGTTATCAAGCCCCCGATATTGTGGAGACAAGATTTTTCCTTGGCTGACTTGAATATCAGCAAACAATTGTTGGTAGCGTAATGTCAGCCCGGCATTTAACCCTATAGCATTTATCCATTCACCTTTATTGCTATAACTTTTACTCTGTCCTAAATCTCCACCAATACTTAATGTCAGAGAGCCTTGAGGTATAGGAACCGGATAAGACAATGTATTTCTTAAATACCAACCATTATCAGAGCATAAGAAACTTCCATTAAATCCTCGAATATTATTTTTACCACCAATATCTATACATTCCATAGCCGGTAACCGATTTCGACTATATTGCATATAAAATCCGCTATTAAAAAAATAGGATGATTTTAACAGTGTAAATTTCTTTTTCAGATTCAGTGACATTTGACCTTTAATAAAATCCTTGTCCATAACTGTCTGTGTATCAAACCATGGCATTCCTTTATTAATTCCAATATCAAAGGTAAAAATACCTGTAGGAATAACTTGCAAATGATTGACACTAAGAGAAACAAGGCTAATAGTTTCACTACTTATTATGAGTTTTTCATCATTTAAATAATTATTCCCTTTTTTATATACGACCTGTGTACTTAATGTATCTATTTGCTTTTGATTACGATGAAATACCCAATCAGCCCGCATTCCTGCTTGCTCAGCATTTCCTCTTATATTTATTGACCTAATCTGTAAATGCATCTTATTTCTATATTGGGAATCAACATAAAATCCGCTAAATGTCATCTCACCATAAGGAAGTGAATAAAGTAAGATATAAGAATGGTTATACTTTTTTTTATAATTATTTAATGTAGAGTTTCCACTGAAACTAATAAAATCTGATAATCCCAATGGGCTATCAAAGCTGGTATTTAACCTTCCCATCCACTCCCCAGTACTTTTTTGTCCATAGTTATCAGTTGTCACAGAGATTTTCCAGGGCGCACTATGTTTGTTATTCAAGAGAATGATAGACCCCCCATTAACTGTACCTGGTAAGATATCCAATGTAGTTTGGTTTGATTGCAGACGATTTGCCTGATCTAACCCTTGATCGAGTTGGTGTATATTTAATGGGTTATTCTTTAAATCAGGAAAAAGAGTTTGGCTATTAACCCAACGATCCCCTCCCCGAATATCTTCAACAAAACCTTCTATGATACTGATCCCTAATTTCTTATCATAATCAGGCGGAATGAGTTTTACTCTGGCTGTAACATAACCCTTCTGAATATAAAGATTCGTAATTTCTGATGCTAATCTATTAATATAATGACTGGTAATACAGCCACTAGGAATAGCACTTAGCGTTTTCAAGTCAGAGGTTGACAATAATGATATTCCCTGCATATAAATGCCACTAATTGGTAGACATTTTTTTGATTCCACAAGATTTGGTGATGATTTTGCAGAATTCTGCTCTGATCGATTGAGTATTGCCTGATGCCGTCTCTGTTCAATAAGTTTGTTTATCTCTCTTTCACTGTTCTGTAAATTATTTATTCCTTCATTCACAACAGATGGTGATAGATTTTCATTAAGGTTTACCGAAGAAGCGGATACTGTAAAAGAAATATACGGTATTAAAAATATAAATATTATTGTGAATTTTCTAATCATAGAGGGCACCAAAATAATCAATTAATACTTATCATTAATATATTAATTCACACTGATAATTTTTAAATCACAATTAATTAACATCAGATTCAGCACTTGCATATTGCCATAGTTTTACAAAAAAAATACAAACAATTCATAAACACCAACAAGAAAAAGATTAATTAGAAATCATTTAATAACATTGATGCAATAAAAAAACGCCAATTATCCCTATGAAACTTATAAGAAATAAAATTAATAATCTATTTTTGTCAATATAATCAAACTAATAAAATATTTTATTCAGATGGATAACAATAAATATGTATTTAAATAAAATCGATTGTAAAAAACAATTCATATCATGAAGATAGATTTACATACCAAGGTTGTTATCTGATAATACATAAACCAGACTTGCTTTCGATAGCATTAGGCAGATTTACACCAATTTTTTAATTTCATTATGTGAATATAATATATTAAGATATGAAATATCTTTCGTTATCACATGATATCAAAGGCTGTTCCATAAAAACCAAACACTTGTTTGTAAGAAACACACTCAACCATAACACTTTGATATAAAATAATTTTATTCAGAATAAAATATAGTTTACGATCTAAACACTTTTATTATCCTAAACATTGTTGATTTATCAGAATAATATTTTTGATTCAGATCACAATTTACACAAAAAATCAATCCAACCAAACTTACGATCACTTTCTCAAAAGCCGAACAAATTATAAAAATAACCTTTACTGTCCACTCAATATGAAATAAAAATATGGATACAAAAAGTAACCAAGGCCATAATATGTCAAATAGGGAAAATCAAATACTGCAAATTTTAAAACGAGATCCTTTTATCCAACAGCAAGAAATTGCAGATATTCTTGGAATTAGTCGCTCGTGTGTTGCAGGACATATTATGAACCTAAGTAAAAAAGGTTACATCAAAGGGAAAGGTTATATTTTATCCAATGATGTTTATGCTGTTACGATTGGTGCAACTAATATAGATATAACCAGCTATACCTTTGCTAAAATAGTATTTGATGATTCCAACCCAGGGAAAATAATCTCGACCCCCGGTGGGGTCGGGAGAAATATCGCTCAGAATATTGCTGCATTAAAAAATGAAAGTTATTTAATTTCCGTCGTTGGCAACGACCAACATGGCAAGCTTCTGTCAGAACAAACAAAATTATCTGGCGTTAATATTAAATATTTACATACGCTGGATGATGAAAAAACATCAATCTGCAATTCATTTATTGATGAAAATGGAAAGTGTATCATATCTGTAAATGATATGAGCATTCTGAATAAACTTACGCCCTCGTTACTGGCTCAATCTAAAAAACTTATCCAAAATGCCAGTGTATTAGTTCTTGATTGCAATTTATCTCAGGAATCATTGGAATGGATATTCAGCCACGCTAATAATGTTCCAATTTTTGTTGATACCGTTTCCACCTTCAAGGCATCTAATATCCGCCATTGGCTATCCTATATCCATACCCTAAAACCTAATCGCTCCGAAGCCAAAATACTCAGTGGTATTGAGATTGAAACATTAGAAGACGCAGCCATTGCTGCGTCTTGGTTTCATCAACAGGGTGTCCAACGAATAATTTTAAGTATGGATGCCGAAGGTGTGTATTATAGTGAATTAGATAATAAAGCAGGTCATTCACGCGCATTAATGAGTAATGTCGTTAATACAAATGGAGCCGGTGATGCAATGATGGCAGGGCTTGCTCACTGTTGGCTGGCCGGAATGACACTGGAAGATAGTGTTCAATTTTCTCAGCAATGTTCTGCTTTTACCTTATCATCGGAAAATATCGATATTTTCCCCAATAAATTTAAACATCGGTAGACTTGTTTGGTATCAATTTTTTTCATAAACATCAGTACGAAATATTTGCCAGACAAAATTTTCACGATTAATAGAAGAATAGCCAAACTTTTCGTATAACCAATGCGCGGATGAAGTCACCAACATTATTTTTCGCAATCGTTGAATAATAGGGTGAGATTGACAACATGTCATTAACCAGCTTCCTGGCTGCTGTTTTTGATATTCTTCCAAT
Source organism: Xenorhabdus sp. SGI246 (assembly GCF_040838225.1). Lineage (NCBI taxonomy): Bacteria > Pseudomonadati > Pseudomonadota > Gammaproteobacteria > Enterobacterales > Morganellaceae > Xenorhabdus > Xenorhabdus sp. SGI246. Next base: position 99,427 of record NZ_JBFPEZ010000004.1, on the reverse strand, counting down.
ACATAGACATCGCACAGATATCCAAACGTTGAAAAATCTGTCACGAATCTAGCAAACCCTATCTGTACGTTCCTGTCATACAATCCAAATGTCAGACTGTTTTCAATAGAGCACCGTACTGTTTCGAGATCAATTCCTTTAGCCCAATGTGAATGTGTATAAATTGTATTTAATTGGTTAATTAGTTTTATTGATAAATGTGTACAATAAACCGCCTTTATTGATCGGATACCCATGTTATCTCCACCTGATGCAGACATCACCGATCCCTGATTGATAAAACATCTGACATGACTAAGTGAATATAATGAAAAACAATAAGGAATCGCTGTACCTGCAAGAACGCACCTACCTGCGAGAACTAGCACAGCGAGTGGCGAAAGACTCGCCGCATTTGAGTGATTTTCTGGAAACTGCCCGTGATCCTGATATTGAGCATGTTTTCGAAGCCTTTGCTCTGCTGATAGCCAACTTACGGGATAAACTGGAGGACGATCTCCCTGAAATCACTCACGATATTCTGTCTCGTATCTGGCCGCTAGCGTTGTGCCCCATTCCTCCTACAACGATAATGCAGTTCTATCCCACTGATGGTGAACATCAGGGCAGCGCCGATATTCCGGCTGGTACGTCTGTGTCTGCCAACATCAACGGGCAATTGCTCGCCTTTAAAACCTGCCGCCCTCTACATATTGAGCCGTTGATCGTGCAACAACGTACGGTGAAAAAAACCGGCACCCACAGTGAAATTATACTGACTCTGTGTCAAACCGGCACGGCGTCTTCAGTCTGGCGAAGCGGAGTATTATCCTTTTTCCTCGGCACTGACACGGAAAAGGCGGCACAGCTCAGCCTCTGGTTGGATCAACACCTCTGTGAAGTCAGTCTAAAAACACAGGGCGAACAGCGAAAATTGGGCTGCTTCCCTTATGGCTGGCACAATTTGTTTGATAGTCCGGTGTTACCGACACCAAAGAATACGTATTCCGGCCTGCAACCATTGATGGAATATTATGCGCTGCCCCAGCTTTATAACTTTGTTAAGCTGGATATCCGCAAAAGTTGCACAAATGTGTCACTGAATGAAGATGGCACGTTTGAGCTGATTTTTCGTTTCGAGGGTGAATTACCACTGGATAATGTCGATGAGGCGTTTTTGTTGGGCTGCGTCCCTGCTATTCATCTGGAAAATCAGACCAGTCCGCCCATTTTACTGGAAGCCGGTAATCACAGTTACCCTTTGCTGTTGGGAGAATCGGTGCAGTTGTTCCGGTTGCGCGAGATTCAGGTGGTGCAGCAACCTGATGACAACAAGCAACGCGGTATACCTTATCACTGGCTGCCGATTAAACAGTTTATCCCCTCTGGGCATTTTCTGGATGAAGATGACCAACCCGACACTTTTTACTATCAGCTTCAGACTGAGCGTGATTTCCTGGGCAGACTCCAGCACTGCCTGCGTTTTTTTGATTTAGCCGGTAAACCCGCAAACCACTTGCCCACCATTGAGGTCTCAGGTCATTTAATCGGCTACCATGAACAAGCGCTGGCATTGAAGCAAGGCACTATTACCGTAACGCAGGAAGGCTCACCGTCTCATCTCAACGTACATAATATCACGCCTGTCACTGCTGATTACCCGCCTCTGTTACAAGAAAATGTAGGCTGGCCGCTACTGTCATGCCTCTCCAGCCCGCCGATGATGTTGTTTACCACCGAAAGCCTGAAACAATTTCTCAGCCTGTTTGACTCTTATTCTGATACGAATCGTCCGCTGAGCCGCCGGCTCCGCCAGCACATTGACGGCATTATGCAGGTGGAAGAACGCCTGACTGACCGAATGCGGCTAGGCCGCCCCATTCGCGGGCATTTACTCTCGCTCACCCTGAACCCCGACTGCTACCACAATACTGGTGAAATGTACCGCTTCTGCCGGTTAATCAATCAGACAATGGCCTGTTTTATCAGCCAGTCTTCATTTGTCATGCTGGAGATTTTTACCCCAGAAAGCAACAAGGTGCTGTGGCAGTTCTGGCATGTCGACGGATTACGCCCGGAAATGTAACCGATTAAAGAACGCATGACATCAACCATAAGGAAAAAATCAACATGAAAAGTAGATTACGCTTTGTCTGCCACATCACCGGTGTGCCGGAAGACACTTTTGCTGTGGGGGAATTTTCCCTACAGGAAGGGTTATCTGAACTGTTTACCCTGAACCTGACACTGGTCAGAAGCGGTAACCCGAATCCGTTTAAACCGCAGGTGGAGATTGATTTGGTCTCACTGCTGATGCAGGAAGCGGTATTACAGATTTTTTACGGCGAAACTGAACAACTGGCATCATCTCCCATGCCGACTGGGTAAGCACCGATGGCAACCAAACGCTCTATTCCTTGACCGTGCGTCCTGCCCTCTGGCGGCTGACGCTCAATCAGGACAGCCGGATTTATCATCAACAAAATGTCCCCACCATCTTAAACAGCCTGCTGAAAAAACACCGGGTAAAAGCCGATTCGAAGCTCTATGACACCCATCAGGACAGGGAATATGTGACCCAGAAACGCGAATCCGATTATGTGTTTTTCTGTCGGTTGGCAGCGGAAGAAGGATTTAGTTTCTGGTTTGAAGATGAAACGGCGTTTTTCAGTGACAGCCATCTCGGTATGACCGCCGGGCTGGCGTTACTTTACCAACCACAACCGGAAACCGCGCATGGGGTGGATACGATTTATCAGGTACGCTTAGGGGTAGGAATGAATCCACAGCGCAGCCTGCACAAAGACTTCAACCCGGAGAATCCGCGCTATCACCTCTCCCATATGCACAGCAGTGAAGGTTTCCGCGATTTCGGCAGCCAGACCCCTTATACCGTGTTTGAAAGTTATGGGCGATTTCAGAAAGATGCTGCCGCCATCCCCTTTTTGAAATACCGACAGGAAGCGCTGGATAACCAGAAGCAGACCGGCAGCGGTAGCAGTAACTGCATCAAACTGATGCCGGGCAAAATCTTCGAGATAAAAAATCACCCCCATAACCCGCTGAATGTTCGCTGGCAGGTGGTCGGTATCAGCCACCACGGATGTTGCCCACAGGCACTAGGCGACAACGGTGGTGAAGGCACCACACTCTCTAACCATTTCAGTTTTATTTCCGGTCTGGATGATTATCGTCCGCCTTTCCACTACAAGCCGCTGGCGGATGGTGATGAAACCGCCATCGTGGTCGGCCCGGAAGGAGAGGAAATTTTCGTCAATAAAGACGGGGCCATTAAAGTGCATTTTCACTGGAACCGCTATGACCAGCCGGATGATGGCGCTTCGTGCTGGGTACGAGTTGCGCAGGGCTGGAACGGTAATGGTTTTGGCTTTATGGCGATACCGCGTATCGGGCAGGAGGTGATTATCTCTTACCTCAACGGGGATATTGACAGGCCAATCGTCACCGGCTGTGTCTACAACGGCCTGAACCGTCCGCCACTGGATTTACCGGCAGAAAAAACCCGCACCACCTTTAAAACCAAAACCCACAAAGGCAAAGGGTTTAACGAACTGCGCTTTGAGGATGCGAAAGACAGCGAAGAAATCTATCTCCACGGCCAGAAAGATTTGACCGCGCATATCGAAAACGATGCTTACTGGCATATCAAACATGACCAGAAGAGCCGCATTGATAACAACCGTTACCATGATATCCGCGCCGATGACCATCATCAGGTCGCGGGTTCACGCAAAATCACCACCGAAGGCGATGTATCTCATCGAATTGCCGGCAGCCAGCATATCCAGACCGGGGATGCTACTGTGATTGACAGCGGGCAGGAAATCCACCTGAAAAGCGGTGGTAAGGTGGTGCTGGAAGCGGCAGCAGAAATCACACTAAAAGTGGGCGGCAGTTTTCTGAAAGTTACGCCGGGTGGTATTTTGTCTTCGACCATCAATGTCGGGCAAGGTTCCGCAGGCAGCGGACGTGGGGTTTCACTGCAACTTCCAGAGGGGGTAGAGCCGCTCGCCAAAGCAGGACAACTCCCGATGGCGGAAGCACTTCCGACAACCGAATTCCCAGCTAAACCACCCTGTGCCATTCTCGCTCAGCAAGAAGAAAACTGGGTTATCACAGGAGCAGAGGAAGCATGATGGAATCTACCGATTGGAAAACCTGGTTAACGCATCAGGACAGAGGGGAATGCTATTTTCTGGTCAACAGTCTGGCAGAACCGAACCCTGTCCAGCATTTTTACCTCAACGGCTGGACAGAGCAGGCATTTCCGCTCTACAGCGGTACACCAATGGATGCCATGCTGGAACAAAGCCCGTGGCTAATACAACCCAAAGTAAAATGCCTGCCGGAACTGGCGCTACTGCTGGATAAACACGAACTCAGCGATGCCAGTTGGGGCTGGGGTTATCGCAGCACTTTACCGTGGTCATTTCAGCTAGAGCACTGGCGGTTACATCAACAGGTGTTGTTACGTGGTCAGGTTGTAGTGTTGCGACTGATGGATAATCGTATTTTCACACTGCTGCTGCCTGCCCTGAAACCGGGTGACTGGCGTGAACTGTTAACCCCGGTCAATGAGCTGATGATAGACACCCCCGAACCGAGTTGCTATTACCGGCCTGAGAATTGTAGCCAGGAATTGAGTACGAATTTATTTGTGTTAGGTGATCATCTGATTGAAGCCCGTCATTCAAGCGATTCGACCCTTAATAATCTGGCTTACGCCTTAAGTTGCCAACTTTGGGAAGAAAACCCCGACTTGGCGCTGAAATTGGATGAACCGGAAGGACAATTACAAAACAGTCTTGTTGCTTGGCTGAAACGGGCGAGAGATGAAAGACGTAAACTAGACAAGTTAACGGTTGAACACTTTGTTACTGATACCCAAGGTGTTGCTCTCAAAGATAGCATTCATGGATAAATAAAATATAAGGAAGAAAAGAATGAGCCAGTTAGACCCGACGAATTGCATAGATTGTCAAAAGATACTGAAAAACTGGATTGAATTTCAACTCTTAGATGAGCAGGGCAAACCATTAACAGGGATACCTTATACGCTAAAAAGCAGAGGAAATAAAAAAGATATCCGTAGCGGTGTGACCAATGGTGAAGGGCTATTGCGGGAAGAAAATTTATCCCCCATGCTGGTGACACTATCTGTCTCAGCGCAACCGTTAGCGGATGAAATCGTGAAACGAATGCCACGTCTACAAGCCGGAGAAGCCCATTCATCGGTGAAGCCAAAAGCGTTAATGGACGGGCATGAATACCAGTACACCCCATTGGGAATGCTCAGTGATGCATACCCTAAAATTAAAGGTTGGCAGGAGCAAGAACTAAAGGATTCCGAGCACTTCCGAGGATCGTCGTTACAGGGGCTGTCCATCCATCAACTCAATCGGCGGCATGTACTGGAAGTACAGGTCATTGAAAGTGGCATTACCTTAACAATTGGCGTCTTTTTTGATGGCACTGGTAACAATACCGAGAATATCAATGAGCGCCTTTTATGTCTTCCGAAAGCAACAGAGACCAATCAACAGGCGATGAGTTGTTCCTTTAATCAATTCGGCTTGCCCGGTGATACCTCGCGGATCAGTTATGATGGTTACTATACCAATGTGCATTTTTTGCATGAAATATATAAGCAGGAAGAAATTGACGATAGTTCCCATCAAACCAAAGTATATATTGAGGGGATTGGTACTCAGGCAGGAAAGTCAGACAGTGTGGTAGGCTATGGACTGGGGATAGGGGAAACAGGTGTCCATGCCAAAACTGAAATGGCCATCCAAAAAATAAAAGTTGAAATATCAGAGGCATTGAAGAAGATTCAGAGTAATGTCAAATGCTTGCAATTCGATATTATTGGATTTAGTCGGGGAGCTGCGGCAGCGCGGCACTTCGCTAACCGGGTTTTTAATTGTGATCCGATTTTGGAGCAGGCGTTAACAGATTGTTTTGACCAGTACCGTTATCTGGATAAATCCTTATATCCCACTGGGAAAAATCGTTTTTTGGGCATTTTTGATACGGTAGCAGCTATTGGTACATTAGGTAACGGGCTTAATCCTCACAGTGCCGATACGGGCAATATTGATATTCGTTTACCCGCTGGCATTGCTGAACATGTCTTCCAGATTACGGCCATGAATGAATGCCGCTATAACTTCTCTTTAAACAGTATCACCCCTGATTATCCAGAACTGATATTTCCAGGGGTTCATTCAGATATTGGCGGTGGCTATAATCCTATCGAAACAGAACGATTATTTATCACCCGGCCACACAGCCTTACAATAGATGAAAGCATCCCCAATAATGCCACCTGGATATATAAAAAAGCACAGGGGGAATTATCGCAGATGAGAAACTATCCCACCATTGCCCCGTTACTTCACGGTAACAAGGTCAAAGTGGAAACATGGCAAAATAACCAGTTTTACCCCCGTAATGATCTGGAACGTTTTCAAAAACAAGTGGCAGCGGCAGCGGTACTATATCGGAAAATCACCAATGACTGGTCAAAAGTAGTGATGCTGGTGATGCAGGATGCCGCACAAGAGGCTGGTGTGATTTTTGGTAAACCCAATGATGATGATAAAGATTATCAACTGCCTCCGGAACTTGCTCCATTGACGGAAAAAGCCATTAAACAAGGACGAGCAGTCCGGCAAGGCCAATCATTAACCCCTTTTAGTGCTGAAGAGTTAGCGTTGATCCAGACTAAATATGTTCATTGCTCATCCCATTGGAATAGTGTGGTAATAAAAGATGAACAAATTCAGGGAGGTGTAGGTTCCATCGAGTTAATCAGTTTTGTGAATCGCCCTTGTGAAAAATGGCACCGAGCCATATTTGATATTACCGGTAAGGAAATTTCATAATGAAAAACAAAAGATCATTCGCCTTGTTACTGAGCTTAGGTGTGATATTGGGATTAACCGCCTGTCAGTCCTATCCGCCCGGAAAACGGGTGGTAACTTACAAGCCCATTGTGCGCCACAGTCAGCCGTTGCCTTATGATAAATGGTGGTTTCAGTTTTACACACCAGAATATTTTCCGGCCAGCATTAGCTTTGTCCAGTTTCAGGATGAAGACAATTATATTGTGCAAAAATTTATGCCGGATGGAGCTAATTCAAACCTTCGTAGTTTAATCAGTTGGAATAAAAAACTGGGTATCACAAACAGCGGAATTCGTAACTATGGAGAAGCCCTTCCTCGTTCATTGACCGTTTGCTGGGATTCCGTGATTGATAAAAAATCTTATCAGACAACCTTTAAATTTACTCCTGAGATCTGGCAACTAATGCGTGAGCCTGCCTTTTATCCCGGCTATGAAAAACAACCACCGGATTACCGGAAGGCTATTTATATCGGTTTAGCACCAAGTGGTATAGCTCGTGCATGGTTAAGCGGCATCGATAAGAATAACGGCGATAATATCTTAATTGCTACTGGTGAATCCGTTTCCGGCGATAAGATGACGGTATGTCAGGGAAAAACAAAAGTTCTGAATGGTTATAGCGAATACCCCAAATATATCAAAGACTTTATCAAAGGGAAAAAATATCCCTATGGGGAATGGTAATGCCGTTATTTTGAGCTGGATTAACGCAACAAGTTCAATTTGTGTCCTTGTGAAAAATGGCACCGAGCCATTTTTGATATTACCGGTAAGGAAATTTCATAATGAAAAACAAAAGATCATTCGCCTTGTTACTGAGCTTAGGTGTGATATTGGGATTAACCGCCTGTCAGTCCTATCCGCCCGGAAAACGGGTGGTAACTTACAAGCCCATTGTGCGCCACAGTCAGCCGTTGCCTTATGATAAATGGTGGTTTAAGTTACGCACGCCGAAATATTTTCCTGCCAGCATCAGCTTTGTCCAATTTCAGGATGAGGATAACTATATTGTTCAAAAATTTATGCCAGATGGTGCAAACCCAGATTATGAAAGTTTGCATGGCTGGAATAAACGCTTAGGAGGGAGTAGTGGTATTCGAAACTATGGTGAAGCTCTTCCCCGTTCATTGACCGTTTGCTGGGATTCTGTGATTGATAAAAAATCTTATCAGACAACCTTTAAATTTATCCCTGAAATCTGGCAACTAATGCGTGAACCTTATGATTCGAAAGCAGTTAAGGGACAGATATTCTATCGGGATACAATATTTATTGGTTTAGCTCCCGGTGGAACTGCCCGTGCATGGTTACGCGGTTATGATAAAAATAACGGTGATAATATCTTAATTGCTACTGGTGAATCCGTTTCCGGCGATAAGATGACGGTATGTCAGGATAAAACAAACTATCCTGATGGCTATGCGGAATATTCCAAACGTATTAAAGATTTTATCAAAGGGAAAAAATATCCCTATGGGGAATGGTAAAACGCTTGTCTTGAAGCATCATAACATCAGAAATTAATATAAATTATTTATGGTTTCTGATGTTGTTGCTGACTTAATCACTGATAACCGAATGTTTCAGGTATGAGGTTAAACATGGCAAACAAAGCCATTATTTTATTAAACAACACAACCGATCGCGCTGGAAAAGTGATTACTGCTTAAAGGAAAATCTATCGCTGTGGAAGGGATGTACACGGCTTGTGGTGCTAAACTAATTGCCAGCCAGAAAGAGTTTCTCGCTTAACCGGATATAGATATAGTCATTTTGGCCTATTCAACGCATTACTGACGCGCTACGCTTGCCTTTTCCTCACTTTTTATTTTCCTCACTGTAAAAACACCCCGCTCAACAAGCTGAGCAGGGCGTTATTTATTGATTTTAATCAAAAAACGATTATTTGTTCGGACGCATAGCCGGGAACAAGATCACGTCACGAATGGTATGGCTATTAGTGAACAACATCACCATACGGTCGATACCAATACCCAAACCCGCTGTTGGCGGCATGCCGTGTTCCAATGCAGTTACGTAGTCATCATCGTAGAACATGGCTTCGTCATCACCTTCGTCTTTCTGACGAACCTGCTCTGCAAAACGTTCTGCCTGATCTTCTGCGTCGTTTAGCTCGGAGAAACCATTACCGATTTCACGTCCACCAATGAAGAATTCAAAACGGTCAGTAATGAATGGATTATCGTCATTACGACGCGCCAGTGGAGAAACTTCTGCCGGATATTCAGTAATAAATGTCGGCTGAATCAGATGGCTTTCCGCAGTTTCTTCAAAAATTTCACACTGAACACGGCCTAATCCCCAACCTTTTTCAACTTCAATACCAAGAGATTCAGCGATAGCAACAGCTTTAACCATATCATCCAGATCCGCCACGTTGGTTTCCGGGCGGTATTTGCAAATTGCTTCTTTCATGGTCATTTTCACGAAAGGTTTGCCAAAATCGAACTCTTGTTCGCCGTATTTGACCAACGTCGTACCCAACACGTCCTGAGTCAATGTGCGGAACAATTCTTCAGTCAGAACGATCAAATCCTGATAATCAGCATAAGCCATGTAGAGTTCCATCATGGTGAACTCTGGGTTATGACGTGGTGAAACCCCTTCATTTCGGAAGTTACGGTTGATTTCGAACACACGTTCAAAACCACCCACCACCAGACGTTTCAGGTAAAGCTCTGGCGCTATACGCAGATACATGTCGATATCCAGCGCATTGTGGTGAGTAATAAATGGACGCGCACTCGCTCCGCCAGGGATCGCCTGCATCATCGGCGTTTCAACTTCCATGAAGTTTTTGCTGATCATGAAATTACGCAACGCAGACATCACACGGGAACGGATCTGGAATGCCCTACGCGATTCATCATTCGAGATCAGATCCAGATAACGCTGGCGATAACGGGTTTCCTGATCCGCCAGACCGTGGAATTTATCCGGCAATGGGCGCAAAGCCTTAGTCAGTAAACGCAGTTCACTACAATGAATAGAAAGCTCGCCGGTTTTGGTTTTAAATAATTTACCGCGTGCACCTAAAATGTCACCTAAATCCCATTTTTTGAACTGTTCGTTATAAATGCCTTCCGGCAGATCGTCACGGGAAACGTAGATCTGAATACGGCCACCCATATCCTGCAAGGTCGCAAAAGATGCCTTACCCATGATACGGCGGGTCATCATACGACCTGCAATAGTCACTTCAATGTTCAGCGCTTCCAGCTCTTCCTGAGTCTTGTCATCGTATTTTGCATGCAGATCTTCAGAAATGTTTTCACGACGAAAATCATTCGGGAATGCAATACCGTTGCTGCGCAGTGTAGCCAGTTTTTCACGGCGTGTTTTCAGTTCATTATTTAAATCAGGAGCCTGTTCAGCCCCCTGCTGTTGTTGTGACATTTTAGTTCCTCATAGGCCAGCTTTTAAGCTTGCTTCAATGAATTTGTCCAAATCACCATCCAGCACAGACTGCGTATTGCGGGTCTCAACACCTGTACGCAAGTCTTTAATGCGGGAATCATCCAAAACATAAGAGCGGATCTGACTACCCCAACCGATATCCGATTTGTTCTCTTCCATAGCCTGTTTATCAGCATTTTTCTTCTGCATTTCCAGCTCGTACAGTTTGGCTTTCAACTGTTTCATCGCTTGATCTTTGTTTTTATGCTGAGAGCGGTCTGTCTGGCACTGAGTAACAATACCTGTCGGTACGTGAGTAATACGCACCGCAGATTCGGTTTTGTTGACATGCTGACCACCCGCGCCAGAGGCACGGTATACGTCGATACGCAAATCAGCAGGATTGATTTCGATATCAATGTCATCATCAACTTCCGGGTAAATAAAGGCTGAGCTGAATGATGTATGGCGGCGGCCACCAGAATCAAATGGGCTTTTACGTACCAGACGATGTACGCCGGTTTCTGTACGTAACCAACCGTAGGCATATTCACCGATAATTTTGATGGTAGCAGATTTCAAACCTGCAACATCACCATCAGATTCTTCAATAATTTCGGTCTTAAAGCCTTTGGATTCCGCCCAACGCAGATACATGCGCATCAACATACTCGCCCAGTCCTGTGCTTCCGTACCACCAGAACCTGCTTGTAGATCCAAATAACAGTTTGCACTGTCATATTGGCCAGAGAACATACGACGAAATTCAAGCTGGCCCAATTTTTCTTCCAATTGCTCCAATTCAGCTACCGCTTCATTGAAAGTTTCTTCATCATCAGCTTCAATGGCCAGCTCCAACAAGCCGTTTACATCTTCTAAGCCTTGTTCAAGCTGATCAATCGTTTCTACAATGCCTTCCAGCGATGAACGCTCTTTACCCAACGCCTGTGCCCGTTCCGGTTCATTCCAGACATCAGGCTGTTCCAATTCAGCATTAACTTCTTCTAAACGTTCTTTCTTGGCATCATAGTCAAAGATACCCCCTCAGAACTGCTGTCCGCTCAGACAGGTTCTGAATATGGTTTTTTACCGGATTAATTTCAAACATATTTCGTGTCTTATACGTTGTGTTTTTATAAAAAACGATGTTTTTTACAGAAAGATGATCGTATGGATATTTTCGAACCGCGTATTGTAACGGATCTAGCAAAGGGTTTATAGCATTTCAAGTGACTTACCACATAATCACATGTGATTATGTGGCGATGAATAGGTGGTTAGTTACACTCCCTTAGCCAATCGATAGACTCAGTCAGTAAGGCCAATTCAGTGAGGCCAGATGTGCTGAATTAAAAGCTGAACATCACGGTTACCGCGAAATTCGTTGATATCCAGTTTATAAGCCAGTTCCACCATTTTAACGCTGTTATCTGGCCAGAATTTTGTATCGATGTTAAACGCAATACCATCCAACATCGGCCCTCCTTTTAACGGCTCAAGCATGACTTTCAGATGATTTTCACCAACAATCCGCTGTTGCAGGAGCTTGAATTTACCGTCAAATACCGGCTCAGAAAATGCCTGCCCCCAAGGACCACCATCCCGCAAGATTTCAGCAACTTCCAGTGACAGCTCTTTTAATGCCAGCTCACCATCACTCCAGATGATACCTTCAAGTTGAGCGACATCCAGCCAGTCTGCCACCAACTCAGAGAAACAGCGCTGAAACTGGTCGAATTTATCCTGCTCAATCGATAACCCGGCTGCCATAGCATGACCACCAAATTTCAGCATTAATCCCGGATATAAAGTATCAAGGCGCTCAAGAGCATCTCGCATATGGAGTCCATTTATGGAACGACCTGAACCTTTTAGTGTTCCGTCTCCCGCAGGAGCAAAAGCAATAACTGGACGATGAAAACGCTCTTTAATACGAGATGCTAAAATGCCCACGACTCCTTGATGCCATTCAGGATGATAAATAGCCAGCCCATAAGGTAATTCAGTATGAGTACGTTCAATTTGGTCACAGATCTGCAAGGCTTCCTGCTGCATACCCTGTTCAATTTCACGACGAGTTTGGTTCAATCCATCTAATTCACAGGCAATTTGTCGTGCCTGTACAATATCATCAGTCAACAACAATGCGACGCCAACGGACATATCATCCAGTCGCCCTGCTGCATTTAACCGTGGGCCCAGGGAGAACCCCAAATCGCTGGCAACCAGTTTTCCTGATTCTCGTTTGGAAACTTCCAGTAATGCGCGAATACCGACACAACAACGCCCTGCCCGGATCCGGTTCAATCCCTGATACACCAGAATACGGTTGTTGGTATCGAGAGGAACGACATCTGCCACTGTTCCCAATGCCACCAAATCAAGCAATTCTGCCAGATTCGGCAAAGGGATACCCTGTTGCTCAAACCATTCTATTTTACGTAGTTCCGCTCTGAGAGCGGACATCAGGTAAAAAGCAACACCAACACCGGCCAATGCTTTTGAAGGAAAGGAGCAATCCACCAGATTGGGGTTGATAATGGCATCTGCGGCTGGCAGTGTTTCCCCCGGCAAATGGTGATCTGTGACGATCACTTTAATACCGTGCTGATGTGCTGTTGTAACACCCTCATGGGAAGAGATCCCATTATCGACGGTAATGATCAGATCAGCCCCTTTTTTGGCGACATCATTCACGACTTGCACACTTAATCCATAACCATCGTCAAAACGATTAGGCACAAAATAATCCAGATTCCGATATCCCATTGCACATAATGCACGGATGCTTAATGCGGTACTGGTTGCTCCATCAGCATCAAAATCACCGACAACAACAATGCGCCAATGTTGGTGCAATGCTGTAATAAGCAAGGAAACAGCCTCTTCAATGCCATTGAGAGATTGATAATTAAGTAACCCTTTCGCTCCACGTTCTAACTCATCAGCCTGGCGTATACCACGTGTAGCATATAAGCGGCGTAATAACGGATGGATACTATCGGGAAGGTGGCTATCATCCGCCGCTGGGCGGCGGCGGAGTTGTGTTTTTCTATTCACTGGGCTTAATTCACTACCTGTTATTCACTAAATCAGGATCTGTTGGATGGTTATTCAGCATGCTGCGCTAATGCGTCAGCTAAATCTTTTGGCGGCATAAAACCACTAATCATACTGCCATCTTTGAGTATCATAGCTGGTGTTCCACTGACACCAAACTGTAAGCCGAGCTCATAATGTTTGGCAATATCCTTTTTACAACTTTCAATAGGTGAAATTTTCTCGTCTTTAAAAGCATCATCCAATGCCTTAGCAGGCTTCGCACTGCACCAAATAGATTGCATATCTTTCGCTGATTGGTGTTGCAGACCATGACGAGGGAATGCCAGATAACGGATAGTTATTCCCTTATCATTATATTCCTTAATATTTTCATGTAACTTACGGCAATATCCACAAGTAATGTCTGTAAATACAGTCACTACATGTTTTTCTTTTGGAGCCTTATAAATGATCATTTGATCTTTCAAGGCTTCCAGTTTTTTTACCAAAGCCTGATTAATCACTTGTTTTGGTACTTTTCCACTGAGATCGTAAAGTGGCCCCTGGAACAGATACTTACCGTCATTGGATATGTAAAGAGTCCCATGCGGGGTTAAAGCAGTACTTACCCCAGTAATGTGTGATGGCGTGATACTTTCTGCCTTAAGTCCCATTTTTGACAATGAGTTATTAATCATGCTGTCGTCAGCAAAAGTATTGTTAGCAAAAGCAGTTAGTATTAAGGAAAGACAAAACGCAATTTTCTTCATTACTTTGTTCCTTTTTGCACCTTCCTTCGCAAACTATTCATAAACAGTGCTCAATGAACTGCCATTTATGAATTGTTATCCGCGAGGATGATGTTGTTGATGCAGCACTTTAAGACGTTCAGTTGCCACATGTGTATAAATTTGTGTTGTGGAGAGATCACTGTGTCCGAGTAACATCTGCACAACCCGTAAGTCAGCACCATGATTGATTAAATGTGTTGCAAAAGCATGGCGTAAAACGTGCGGGGATAAACGCTCAGAATCAATACCAGCCAATACAGCATAATGTTTGATCCGATGCCAGAAAGTCTGGCGCGTCATCTGTGTTCCCCGTTTACTGGGAAAAAACACATCGGACACTATGCCATTCAGTAACCATGGGCGTCCATACTCTAGATATTGCTCCAGCCAGTAGAGAGCTTCTTCACCTAAAGGAACTAATCTTTCTTTGTTCCCCTTACCTATGATCCTGACAACGCCCTGACGTAAGCTCACATCTGATAATGTTAATCCAACCAATTCAGATACGCGTAACCCACAGGCATAGAGCACTTCAAGCATCGCTTTATCCCGCAATTCTATTGGTTGCTCAGTCGAGGGCGCGTTTAGCAAGTCTTCAACCTGTTTTTCGCTTAAATCTTTTGGTAAGCGCTTAGGTAATTTGGGGGCAGATAAAAGCGCGGTTGGATCATCCGTCCGCATTTTTTCACGATAGAGATATTGAAACAATCTGCGCATGGCACTCAGCAAACGCGCAGAGCTACTGGCTTTATAACCGCCATCTACCCGTTCAGCCAAAAATGATTGTAGTTCGATAGACTGTACAGAAAGCAAATCATAGCCACCATACACCAGCCAATTATTCAAAGATTGTAAATCAAGCCGATAAGAAGCCAATGTGTTTTCTGCCAGATCTTTTTCCAGCCAGATCGTATCCAAAAATTGTTCTATCAGGGGATTAGCCGATGGGCTCTGTTCCGATACATCAGTTTTTAATACGTGTTTGCTTGGCACAAGCCCTCCTTTATATCTGCGCCTTCCGATCGGCTATTATGCCTGAAAAAGCAATTCTTCTGTTACAATACCCTCTCTCATATTAGAAATTCTCTGATAAATAATGATGAAAATTGGTCTCTTTTACGGCTCTACCACTTGTTATACTGAAATGGTAGCAGAAAAAATACGCGATATTCTTGGTGAGGATCTGATCGACCTACACAACGTCAAAGATTGTGATCCTAAATTGATGGAAGAATATTCTGTCTTGATCCTCGGCATTCCTACATGGGATTTCGGTGAAATACAGGAAGATTGGCTGGCTATTTGGGATCAACTTCCATCACTGAATTTGACAGGGAAAATTGTTGCCATGTACGGCATGGGCGATCAAATTGATTACAGCGAATGGTTTCTGGATGCCTTAGGAATGCTGTATCACCATTTACTTCCTATGGGCGTGCAGTTTATCGGTTTCTGGCCGACTGAAGGTTATGAATTCACCAGTCCAAAACCACTGACGGAAGATGGCAAACAGTTCGTCGGTCTTGCGCTGGATGATGTGAACCAGTTTGAAGAGACTGATGAGCGCTTGAATCAATGGAGTCTACAGATATTGTCAGAAATGGAAGCACTGTTTTAGCATCACTTAAGTTTCCTTAAGAGTTCAGAGCGAGCCTGAAAGGCTAATCCAGATAAAGCAGCCAGAAAGGCTGCTTTATCTGGTTACTTGCAATTATCAGAAATTTTAATAAGAGCGGCTTTATGAACTTCATCATTTTCAGAAGCAAACACAGCAATACCTTTGACAGACTTACCCGCTTTCAGTGTGCCCTGACTCAGCTCTTCATCAACCGTATCCAGCCTAAATTCTTTTTTATCAGGTGAGTAAGCTTTCAAACAAAGCTTTGACAAATCAATATCCTTACCGGATAAGTTCGCTACTGCAACTTCGAAAGATTTAGTGTAAGCATTTTTGCCACCCACTGACATAGAGCCGTCAGATTTCTCTGTAGAATAAACAGCAACATTATCAAGAGCAGAGGCGTTTGCAACAAAGCAAAAGCCAGCCAAAGCAATTGATGCGACAAGTGTGGAAACCTTCATATAAGCCCCTTCTTTAAAGTTGAAATTTCGTAATAACTGTACGTATGCAAGATACAGTCTGAATTATAATACTACCTTTAAGCAACTAATCCATCAGAAAATGGCATTTTATCTAAAGACCCTGATTATTTTAAAGTTAATTAAAATTGAACTAATGATAAATTACTTAGTTATTAGTTTAAATATATTACTCATAAATAAATTGGCATTAACTTATAACTAATAAATATATAATAAAATGCAAATCCCATTTGCAAAATTAATTCACCACTATAAAAAATAGAAAAATATGTGCTAACGCTTAAATTATTTCACAATTAAAACTAACAACAATTTAAAAAAAAATTAACAGCATGTATGCCAACATATTTGTCAGAAATTCCATACAATAATGATGGGAAAAATTTAATATCAAAACTACATCGTGTAATTTTATCTGTTTTACTTTCTTCTCCATTGTCATTAGAGACAACACTAAAACAAAATATATAGAGATAATGCTGTTTCATTCGCTACAGTTGTCTCTAAAAGAGTCCTGATAAACTGGCTCAGGCTACAGAGATTTAATTAAAATCGAATCACTTATGCCTATAATATAATCAAAATTAAGTCACTTAGCAGTGCTTGACACCATAAAAGTGCTATGTTATCTATATATCCAGCAGTCACATAAACACATATTTTTTATATTTAGTCATAATCATAAAAAAATGATTATATAGTTACTTATTATTAAAATATTAGCCCCTCAATTATCCGAGGTGTTTGTAAGGATATTATCGAGAGAAAATAAACTTGATAATTTAATTAAAGCAGTCAAGAAACCGTAACAGCGGAAATCAACGCTGCAATTTATATTAGTCTTTATTTCAATAAACGCCAACATAATGGGAAAGTACAATGATTGAAAATACAATGGTTATAAAATCCATAACAACTTCGAGTGTAATACAATTAACGCCTGATGCTAGAGGTGAAGGTTATCTACCCGTTGAAAAGCAAATAGCGGGAGATATAATAGGTATACTAAACTTTAAGCAGACAGATGAAGGCCATACAGCAGCATATGGAATTGAATATCGAGCTAAAAAAGTAATATTAGCATACGCTTTAGCGGTAAGTGGTATTCATAATGTCTTTCAACTTCCAAATGACTATTATAAGAATAAGGATACCGCAGATAGCATTTATCAAGAATATATGTCTAACCTTTCATCTGCACTATTGGGTGAGAATGGTGATCAAATTTCTAAAGATATGGCAAATGGATTTCTCCAGAACGAACTGGATTTTGGAGGTCAACATCCTGAAAATACCTGGAATGTTCCTGAACTTGAAAATAAGCGATTGAGTGATTATTCAGATGAAGACAAATTGTTAGCACTCTATTTCTTTGCTTCACAAGAAATCCCTCTGGAGGAAAATCAACAATCAAACGCGGCAAGATTTTTTAAATTAATTGATTTTTTATTTATCTTATCTGCTGCAACTTCACTAGGAAAGAGGATTTTTTCAAGAAATTTTTACAACGGATTAGAAACTAAATCATTAGAGAATTATATTGGAAGAAAAAAACTTTCTCAGCCTTTCTTTCGACCACCTCAGAAGTTACCTGATGGCAGAATAGGTTATCTGGCCGGTCCAACAAAAGGGCCTAAATTGGGTCCAACAAAAATGCCTAAATCGAGTCCAACATCATCGTCTACAGCTACAACGTCTGGATGGAGAGTTGATCTTAATAAGCTTAAGAAAAATCAGAATAAATTTGATAATATGGAGAAAGCTGCACAAGAAAAATATGAATCATTTATAAAAGAGATACAAATGGGTAATGATCCAATTACAGCAGCAAAAAATATTGGTACAACAAGAGGCAGTAACTTCGAAAAACTGAATGGCGATTTCCTTAGTATAAGGCTAAGTCAAAAACACAGGGTAACATTCACCAAAGATGACACTAATAAAATAATCACAATTCATGGTGTTGGAGGTCATTACTAATTTCTGGATGGTGACAGAACATGAAATATTTAAATATGATACGTGAGATGAATGTAGGAGATTGTAATTCTATTGTACTGGATATAAAAAATGAGTGGTAAAAATAGGCGACGTGGTTTACGTGGCTAACAGAGCCTGTACATAAGTTTTGTAAATATCTTTCATCAAAGGTGACCGCCCAGGCGGTCACCGAATTCGCTAATAAAACAGCTTATTGCCATTTGCCAATTCAGCAGTGATATATCCATATCTTAGCCACAACAGATTCTCCACACAGGAATAAATATGTCAGATTTTCATGATCTTTCTGCCTTTTCTTTCCACAATTCTGTACTACGCATAATCTGGCTAAAACTACGCCAAGCTTTAACCGACATACTATCCGATGCCACCCATAACCGAATATTAGGCCGATGGCGAAAACTTTCCGCTTGCTCAAAGGTGCGTAGGGTGAGCATTATCCCATAACGGCTAAGCCACGGTGGCTGAACCATTTTCCATCTTTCTTTTTGCCAGTGTACTTTATTGCCACGAAGCAGTATTAGTTTCCCCTGGCACTGCATGATATTTCTCTGGCTCTTTATCCAACTCGCCACGATGGAGATAATGATCAGTGGCAGAAGCCAAACATAAAAACTATTGGCAAACCACGGTGTTAATAGAGCAACCAGAATAATAACTCCATGTACGCCAGAGGAAAACAAGCGGGTTCGGAGAGATACTCTCAGTTCACTGTGCCACAGGGCCACGAGCTTGGTTTCTGCTTTGAATCAATTGCACCATGTTGAAAAGCTCCTCATCTTCCGGGTGGCCATGATTCATCAGCCAATTGAAAAGATCAGGATCTGGACATTCCAGCAAACGAACAAAAATGCGTTTTTCATCATCATTCAACGAGTCATATTCATATTCAAAAAATGGCATAATAGAAATATCCAGTTCACGCATCCCACGACGACATGCCCAGTGAATACGCGCTTTATTGTCAATATCCATGTTTAAAAAAGCCTCTTGATTATTTTCATTCGTGCCATAGGGACGGTAATACCTTATCATGGTAAAAACGTTATCACTGTAAAAACTCGTTACAGTAAGAACCTGTAATTATCAATGATTCTGGGCTATTTTTCATCATTGGTAACGATTGAACTGTTGGTATCTCTACAATATGCGAAAAGTATCGCAATAAAAGGTATCACACCAATCTGCCAATAAACCTCCAGCCAGCAAATAACAAAAATAACCCCTTTGCATTGAGCTTCATCTCTTTTACCATTAACGTTATTTCTCAGATAGTTTATGGCAGGAGCTGTTATGGCTTACCAAATTCCGTTTTCTGCACAATCTCCATTATCTTCCACAACACTTCCACTGACATTAATTTCCCTTGATGATTGGGCAATGGCCACTGCAATCGGGGCTGATACAGAAAAATATCTGCAAGGTCAGGTGACCGCAGATATTAACTCCCTGGATGCAAATCAACATGTACTATGTGCTCATTGTGATGCCAAAGGAAAGATGTGGAGCAATCTGCGGCTGTTTCATCGTGGAGAAGGTTTTGCCTATATTGAACGTCGTTCGGTATTAGATACGCAATTGGCTGAATTGAAAAAGTATGCTGTATTCTCCAAAGTGACCTTTGCCAAAGACGAAAAAAATATCTTGCTTGGTATCGCCGGAGCAGGAAGCCGGGAAGCACTGGCAACACTTTTCCTCACTTTACCTGATGCAGAAGCAACCGTTATCCAACATGAAACAACAACTATTCTTCATTTCTCCCTCCCTACAGAACGTTTTCTTTTAGTTACAGATAGCACTACTGCAACAAAATTAGCAGAAGTGTTAGTTGAAAAATTTCAGGCACAATTGAACGATAGCCAACAGTGGCTAGCACTGGAGATTGAAGCAGGGTTCCCCGTAATTGATGGAGCAAGCAGCACACAATTTATTCCACAGGCGACTAATCTTCAGGCCATCAAAGGTGGTATCAGTTTCAAAAAAGGCTGTTATGCCGGTCAGGAAATAGTGGCACGTGCTAAATATCGCGGTGCTAATAAGCGGGCAATGTATTGGCTGGCAGGTAGCGCCTCTTCTCTTCCTGTAGCAGGTGATGAACTGGAGTGGCAGTTAGGCGATAAGTGGCGCCGGACTGGCTCAGTTCTCGCTGCGGTCAAATTGGCTGATGGCTCCGTTTGGGTACAGATCGTTATGAGCAATGATATGGAAACAGACAATGTATTCCGTATTCGCAATGATGAAGGGCATTCTCTCTCTATTCAGACACTGCCTTATTCATTGGAAGAAAAATAATATTTGAGGTTTAATTTCTTATGTCATCGACTGAATCTCCTGTTAATTTCGGCCCGTTTACCGATATTATCTCCTTTATTATGGAGCTGGATAAATTAAAATATGTCCACCGTAAAACGAAAATTCTGAACAATCAGCGCAATGAAAATTCTGCGGAACATAGCTGGCACTTTGCTCTTGCAGTTATCAGTTTTGCCCCTTATGCCGGAGAGGTAAATATCAGCCGTGTTATACAGATGGCATTGATTCACGATATCGTGGAAATCGATGCCGGTGATGTTATCGCGTTTGATTTGGCTGCTCGTGAAGCTATTCATGAACAAGAAGTGCAAGCTGCCAAGCGCATTTTCGGTTTACTACCAGAAACGCAGAGAGATTATTTTCTCGCCCTTTGGTACGAGTATGAAGACGGAGAAACACCTGAAGCATGTTTCGCTAAAATGCTCGACAGGGTTATGCCAGTACTGATGAATTTGCATAATAATGGGCAGAGTTGGGTAGAAAATGGTATTCGTTTTGAACAAGTTTTTAACTTGCTCCAGTTTATTTCTGAAAGTTACCCTGAATTTTGGAAATATTTGCTACCACAACTGGAAACAGCAAGAGAAAAAGGTTGGTTAAAAGTGTAATTTTCTATTCCCAATTAAAAGTGTTCAGTTTATCGTCACGACTGAAAAATCGTCGTGACAATTATATCAATCAATTTAACTTCATATATTGGCTAGCCAATTTATCGAGAAAAACAAATAACTTATTATTCATCTCACTATAATCATGGGAGCGTAATATTTCCGGTGTTTGAACAAATGTATACTTATCCGCTTTACTAAGGTCTTTTTCTGAATTTTGGATAAGTAATTCAACTACCTCTGTAGTCAGTTCCATATGACACTGGAAAGCATAAACCAAACTTTTACAATGAGTTGCTTTTCCGCTGCTGCATCAAAATGTGCACAGTCAGTCGTTGTGGTTGCGGGGCTTTGCGGCCCACCCATTACTATCAGAAAATCAATATCCTCTATTGAATCTGGTAATTTATCACCGAGATAAACCCGTGAAAATGTAGTCTGATATCCTCTTGCGTTAGCCCAATCTTCATATGCCCCAGGTGCTTCAAAATATTCATGTACCACAAAATGAATTCTTGCCACTTTATCACCTTAGAAAAGGATTGAATTATTTCAGCGGATGGCCTCTAGCTGATATAAAAAAGCAGTGTGAGATGGCTCTCAACACTGCTTTTATTTCTAATCAATTTTATTCTAAATCAATTCACAACACCATGATTCATGCTTAACGATAATCTTCAATTGGTGCACAGGAACAATGCAAGTTACGATCCCCATACACATCATCAAGACGTTTCACCGTTGGCCAATATTTATTTGCTTTTGTCTCTGCTGTCGGGAAAACGGCAATTTCACGGCTGTACGCATGGCCCCAGTCAGCAATCAGCTCAGCCTGAATATGTGGTGCATTCACCAGCGGGTTATCTTCCAGCGGCCAATGACCTTCCGCCACTTTTTGGATTTCTTCGCGGATTGCCAGCATCGCATCAATAAAACGATCAATTTCAACCTTACTTTCTGATTCTGTTGGCTCAACCATCAGAGTTCCAGCAACAGGGAATGACATGGTTGGTGCATGGAAGCCATAGTCAATCAAACGCTTGGCGATATCCATTTCACTGATGCCGAATTCTTCCTTCAGTGGGCGAATATCCAAAATACATTCATGGGCAACGTAACCATCGCGGCCGGTATAAAGGATTTCATAAGCACCTTTCAGACGAGCAGCGATGTAGTTTGCATTCAAAATCGCAGATTGACTGGCTTGTTTCAACCCATTTGCTCCCATCATGCGAATGTACATCCAGCTAATCGGCAGAATAGACGCACTGCCGAATGGTGCGGCCGATACGGCACCCGATGTGGTTAATGATCCCATTTCCACCACGGAATGCCCCGGAAGGAAAGGTGCAAGGTGTTTTTTCACACCAATCGGCCCCATACCCGGACCACCACCACCATGCGGAATACAGAAGGTTTTATGCAGATTCAAGTGTGAAACGTCAGCACCAATAAAGCCCGGCGTTGTGATCCCAACTTGAGCATTCATATTTGCACCATCAAGATAAACCTGCCCACCATTTTGATGAATAATGTCGCAAATCTGGCGGATGGTTTCTTCATATACACCATGGGTTGATGGATAGGTAACCATGATACAAGCCAGTTCATCACGGTGTTTTTCCGCTTTTTCACACAGGTCTGCCAGATCAATATTGCCTTCTTTATCACAATTCACCACAACCACAGTCATACCTGCCATATGTGCAGATGCAGGGTTTGTGCCGTGGGCTGAGCTTGGGATCAGACAGATATGCCGGTGTTGTTCACCGCGGCTGGCGTAGTAATGACGAATTGCCAGTAAGCCAGCATATTCTCCTTGAGCACCAGAGTTTGGCTGCATAGATACCGCATCATATCCCGTCAGTAACACCAACCAATGTGATAGCTGGCTAATCAATTGTTGATAACCCTGTGCTTGTTCTGACGGGCAGAAAGGATGCAGGTCAGTAAATTCAGGCCATGTGATAGGTATGATTTCAGCAGCCGCATTCAGTTTCATTGTGCATGACCCTAATGGGATCATGGCCTGATTCAGTGCCAGATCTTTACGTTCCAGGCTATGCATATAGCGCATCATATCTGTTTCGCTATGATAACGGCGGAAGGTATCATGTGTCAGAATCTCATCATTGCGCAGCATTGAAGCCGGTATGGATTGACTGTTCTCTGATACTTCACTATCAAGAGCATCAACATCTAAGACAGTTTCAGAACCAGTTAAAACCTGATACAGAGTTATCAAGTCTTCACGGCTGTTTTTTTCACTCAATGATACGCCAACGGCACCAAGAATATCAGTGCGTAAGTTGATTTGCGCTTTTTCCGCTCGTGCCAGTACTGATGCCTTATCAGCGACTTCTACAGCCAATGTATCAAACCATGTTTTGTGACGTAACGTTATGCCCGCTTTTTGTAGACCCGCAGCTAAAATATCAGTCAATCGGTGAATGCGCCCCGCAATTCTTTTCAGACCTTCAGCACCATGGTAAACGGCATACATACCAGCAATATTTGCCAATAATACCTGTGAGGTACAGATATTGGAGTTCGCCTTTTCACGGCGAATATGCTGTTCACGTGTTTGCATTGCCATACGCAATGCCCGGTTGCCAGCGGCATCGCGGGAAACACCTATAATACGGCCCGGCATTGAGCGTTTATATTCGTCACGACAAGCAAAGAATGCAGCATGTGGGCCACCGTATCCCATTGGGACACCAAAACGCTGTGCTGAACCAAAGACAATATCAGCGCCCTGTTTACCCGGTGCAGTCAGCATAACCAGTGCCATAATATCCGCGGCAACACTGACAATAATTTTTTGCTGTTTCAGTTTTGCGATAAGTTCACTGTAATCATGGATCTGACCTGTAGTACCAACTTGTTGCAGCAAAACACCAAAAATACCCTCTAGTTCCAGTACCTTTTCTGCTTTATCGACAATGACATCAAACCCGAATGTTGCCGCTCGCGTACGCACTACATCTAATATCTGTGGGTGAATATCATCAACTACGAAGAAACGCTCCGCATTTTTCAGTTTACTAACCCGTTTTGCCATTGCCATCGCTTCGGCTGCGGCGGTGGCTTCATCCAACAAGGATGCTGAAGCAAGATCTAATCCGGTCAGATCGATGGTGACTTGCTGGAAATTCAGCAAGGCTTCTAATCTCCCTTGAGAAACTTCAGGTTGGTAAGGCGTATATGCTGTGTACCAACCGGGATTCTCCAGTAAATTACGCAAGATAACCGGCGGTAGTATTGCGGGGGCATATCCCATACCGATATAAGATTGGTAACGTTTGTTCTGACCTGCCATTGCTTTCAGTTCAGCCAGTGCCTGTTGCTCTGTCGCACCTTCGCCTACTGCTGGTGGCTCTGGTAATGCAATATCACGGGGAACAATTTTATTAGTGAGATCGTCAAGAGAGTTCGAGCCAACCATTACCAGCATTTCTTTTTGCTGTTCAGCAGAGGAACCAATGTGGCGACGAATGAATTCACCTTGATTTTCAAGTTGGATTAGAGTCTGGATCATTGATAATAATTTCCTGAAACTAGCTAAAAACGGCACATATAAAAAACGCCCCACTCACTGTATGGCGTTGGTGACGTAGGTGATGTGGGGCGGTGATTACTACTCTTCTTCTTCCAAGAGTGACCGATAACTTTCTGCATCCAGCAGGTTGGTCAATTCACTTTCATCAGTCACTTTGATACGGAATAACCAGCCTTCGTTATAAGGCTCGCTATTCACTAATTCAGGCGAACCTTCTAAAGCAGGGTTGATTGAGATAACTTCCCCACTCAGTGGTGCGTAAATATCGGAAGCCGCCTTGACTGATTCAACGACTGCACAATCATCACCACTGTTTATGACTGCTCCGATTTCAGGCAAATCAACGAATACCATATCACCCAATAACTGCTGAGCATGTTCGGTAATACCCACGGTATATTCGCCATTTCCTTCAGAGCGAATCCATTCGTGTGATTCGGTATATTTTAATTCAGTTGGTACATGACTCATCGGTTCCATCTCCTTATTTTTATTCATTAAAATGTTGCGACCAAAATCATCCTACAAGCGATTTTCCCATCCTGACAAAACCCGGTTTAACAACCTGAACCGGCATCTCGCGATTACGGATCTGAACAATCGCCTGCTCTCCAACCCCTTGCGGCACTCTGGCAAGGGCAATACTGAATCCTAATGTAGGTGAGAATGTTCCACTGGTAATAACACCAAAACGTACTTCACCCGTTTTATCTGTGAAACTAACTGTTAACCCACTGCGCAAGACGCCTTTTTCACGCATGATTAACCCAACCAATTGTTCTGTCCCTGCTTCACGCTGTTTCAACAGGGCTTCATGGCCAATAAATTGGCGCTCTTCCGGTGCCCATGCAATCGTCCAGCCCATATTCGCAGCCAAAGGTGAGATGGATTCATCCATTTCCTGACCATAAAGGTTCATACCAGCCTCAAGACGCAGTGTATCCCGTGCGCCTAGTCCCGCTGGTTTAACACCTTCTTTCAGTAACTGCTGCCAAAAATCAACAGCTTGTTCCTGAGGCAATGCAATTTCATAACCCGCTTCACCGGTATAACCAGTAGTTGCGATAAATAAGTCACCAGATTGCACACCAAAGAAGGGTTTCATACCTGCAATGGATTGGTTTTGCTCATCATTTAACAAAGACTGAACTCTAGATTGTGCGTTAGGACCTTGAACTGCAATCAACGCCAAGTCATTACGAACGGTGATCTCAACAGGGTATTTTTCCGCATGTTGTTGGATCCAGGCTAAATCTTTTTCGCGTGTCGCCGAGTTAACGACCATGCGATAAAAATTATCAGTGAAAAAATAGACAATCAGGTCATCAATAACACCACCGGAAGCACTAAGCATACCGGTATAAAGTGCCTTACCTTTTTCAGTCAGCTTAGCAACATCATTTGCCAGAAGATAACGGAGAAAATCACGGCAACCTGCGCCGTGCAAATCTATAATGGTCATATGGGAAACGTCGAACATACCTGCGTCAGTACGCACGGCGTGATGCTCGTCGATTTGTGAACCGTAGTGAAGGGGCATCATCCAGCCATGAAAATCTACCATGCGCGCCCCGCATGCCAGATGCTGATCATATAGTGGGGTGTGTTTTGACATTATTTCCCTCTTTCCATTTTTAACATGAAAACGTTCTTGATCTGAGTAACATACATACGGCGTATTAACCGGCAAATGTTGGATCATGAAGCAAAGAAGCGGTTAATAACGCAAACGATACCTTGGACTAGAAGTTATCACTGAAAATAGAAATGAACTATAAAATAAATTATCAACATAACAATGATGCCTTCAAAAACCCTTCACTATCATGCGGAATTTTTTTCTATTTTATTGTGTGGGAACGCTAAAAAATGGCAGTAATATGTAAAAAATATTCTTTTTTTTATTACAAATAGACTAAAGTGTGAAGCAAACCAACTGATTACACTTTAGCCTGTTATAAAAAAAACTAATCCCAAACAAGAGAAAGAATTAGATTTTTTCAACTGAAGAGGTTTGAGTAATCAACCAATCCGGCAGATCATGAAGACCCATCGCATGACGGAGTAATTGTGGCTTTACTCCGGGGAAATGGTTAGCCAAAGTCAGCCCTACATCACGAAATAATTTCTTGACAGGATTATTCCCATCAAATAGCTGCCGAAATCCCTGCATACCAGCCAGCATGACAGCCGCATTGTGTTTACGGCGACGCTCATAACGACCAAGATAGAGATGTTGACCGATATCTTTGCCTTGCTGGTTCAAACGGATCAACTCTCCGATCAACTCTGCTACATCCATAAACCCCAGATTAACGCCTTGCCCGGCCAACGGATGGATTGTATGTGCTGCATCTCCCAATAAAGCTAACCGATGTGCAGCAAAATTACGAGCATAACGTCCTATTAATGGGATAGCCTGACGGCCACTGATCAACTCACACTGCCCCAATCGCATGTCAAAAGTGGCACTCAATTGCCGATTGAACAATTCAGTCTCCATTGTCTTGCGCTGTTGCGCCGATTCCGCAGGCAATGACCAGACAATAGAACATAGATGAGGATCAGAAAGTGGCAGGAAAGCAAGAATACCATCCCCATGAAAAACCTGGCGCGCAACCCCTTGATGAGGTTCCACAGTACGAATAGTAGCGACCAATGCATAATGTTCATAATCCCAGAAAGTCAGTGGGATATCTGCATGCTGACGTAACCATGATTGGGCACCATCTGCACCAACAACTAGCCGTGAAGTCAGCATTCGCTCATCGGACAGGGTAATAAAGGCTTCGTTTTCTCCCCAGGCAACATGCTTAAGAGAAACGGGGGTAAACATAGTTACATCAGATAAACTTTCAGCCTGTTGCCAAAGAGCCTGGCGGATCACATTATTTTCGATAATATGTCCAAGATGATTGAGGCCATTTTCCGCCGCATTGAACTGAATACGACCGAAGCTATCCTGATCCCAGACTTCCATCCCCTGATAAGGGCTGACACGCATTGCGAGGAGCTTCTGCCAGACACCGAGATGGGTTAATAACCGTTCACTGGCTGCATTGATGGCAGAAACACGCAACGCATGTTCATCATTAGTATGAAAAATACTGGTTGGTGGATGCTCTTCTACAATCGCAATGCGCAAGCCGCTACCATGTAAACCACAGGCCAGCGCAAGGCCAACCATACCGCCTCCTGCGATCACCACATCAAATGATTGCATGTTTTTATTTCCTCTTAATCTGACTTATTCTGCCGTTGAACGATGGGCGCCCCAACCCAATGTCTGACGGGCCAGTGTGCCCTTTATCAGTGGCAACATTTCCATCACCATCAGGCCAAGATTACGCCCGATTCTCAACGGAAAGTAGTCATTGGCAAACAGCCTGACCAACCCATCAGTAATACCAATCGTTGCTTCACGATCTGCAAAGCGTTGCCGTTGGTAACAAGTCAGAACGTTATAAGAGCCGATATCGTGCCCTTCAATCGCAGCAGTCGAAATAACCTGAGCTAATGCCATTACATCACGCATACCTAAGTTAAAACCCTGCCCTGCAATTGGATGCAGAGTTTGAGATGAATTACCTGCTAATGCCAAACGGTGGCTGATCTGCTGGTTGGATGTAGATAAGGCCAGCGGGTAACTGTGCCGTTGACCTGTTTCCAACATTTTTCCCAGCCGCCAGCCAAACGCTTTTTGCAGTTGCTGAAGAAATTCGGCATCTTCCCACTGATTAATCTCCGCCCATTTATCCAATGGGTGACACCAGACTAACGAGCTGCGCCCTTCTGACATTGGCAACAGTGCCAACGGGCCATGTTCAGTAAAACGCTCAAATGCCCGGCCTCGGTGATGTTCAGATGTCAAGACATTGGCAATGATGGCAACCTGACCGTAATCCTGCCGCTGCCACGGGATATTACAGGCTTTTGCTACGGAAGACTGGCTTCCATCCGCTGCTATCAATAGTTTACCCGTAAGTTCTTTGCCATTATTCAAGGTAATAAAAACTGACGTGTCCAGACGCTCAACAGCATTCACTTTAGCTGGACAATAAAGTTTGATATTCGGTGCTTGTTTTAATAAATCAAACAGACGGTTTCCGGCATCGTGCAACTCAATCACGTTACCCAATACCGGAATGTCATAATCATCAGCCCGGATATTGACAAAACCACTACAACCGCGGTCACTGACATGAACGTGAGTAATTGGAGTGACATCATTTTTCAGTGCAGACCAGACACCTATTTGACTCAAACGCTGACATGTACCATAAGCTAAAGCAATCGCCCTTGCATCAAAACCCGGATGTTCCTGTGTTGGCTCTGCTGCTTCAACTAAGGAGATTTGCAACTGCCCTCGGCTCAAAGAAGAAATAGCAAGCGCTAATGTTGCACCAGCCATCCCTCCTCCCACGATAATCACGCTCATTATGGCTTGACTTCCTGATTACTGTACTCTTGTTTTGCCTGTGCCATCAGTGCTTCAATTTCATCAGGATCTTTAACGACATACTCAGTCAAATTCTCATTGCCTGATTCTGTAATCACAATATCGTCTTCAATACGGATACCAATACCACGGTATTCCGACGGCACATCAGCATCCGGTGCGATATACAGCCCCGGCTCAACAGTTAGTACCATACCAGGTTCCAGAATGCGATCACGATCAATACCGTAATGCCCCACATCGTGAACATCCAGCCCCAACCAATGGCTTAAACCATGCATGAAAAATTGGCGATAGGCATTGGTCTCAATCAAATATTCCACTTCACCATGCATAATGCCTAGTTTAACCAGCTCTTCAACCATGATGCGCACAACCTGCTCAGTCACTTCACGAATGCTAGTACCCGGCTTATAAAGTTCAAGGGAAACATTGATGGATTTCAGCACAATGTCGTAAATTTCTCGTTGAGGACGGGTAAATTTGCCATTGACCGGAAACGTCCGCGTAATGTCCCCCGCATACCCTTCATATTCACAACCTGCATCGATCAACACTAAATCGCCATCTTTCATACGACGGTCGTTTTCTGTGTAATGCAGGATACAAGCATTTTCTCCTGCACCAACAATAGTGTTATAAGCAGGATAGCGCGCACCGTGATAGATAAATT
The DNA here is from genome assembly GCF_040838225.1 of Xenorhabdus sp. SGI246. Classification (NCBI taxonomy): domain Bacteria; kingdom Pseudomonadati; phylum Pseudomonadota; class Gammaproteobacteria; order Enterobacterales; family Morganellaceae; genus Xenorhabdus; species Xenorhabdus sp. SGI246. The sequence goes on along the minus strand of NZ_JBFPEZ010000004.1, from coordinate 69,548 downwards.
CATGGTGAATTTCAGCTTCAAGCTGATATTCAAACATATTCGGACGGCAGTTTCGCATAGCTCTGGTATGTGCTTGAGCACTAATTTTCCCGGCATTGCGCATGATTTCCAATTCAGCTTCTGATTTAAACAAACGCATTTCATGCAGCCACGGACGCCAGTCTGCTATTATTGATGGGGTACTGAAATTACGGCGACTATTCTTACGCAACTTATCCAGGGCACTGAATACGATCTTATCAGCATATTCAAATTCCCCCTGAGAGTGATAAACCACATCTAACCCATTTAGCAAGAGGTAGAGTTGTTCATCAATATCATTAAATGGCAAAGCACGATCCACTCCAAGTTTTTCTGGAGCGGCTTCCTGCCCAAGCCGACGACCAAACCAGATTTCTGCGGTGAGATCACGCACTCGATTAAACAAGACACTGTGGTTGTGAGTTTCATCGCTTTTAATAAGAATAAGAACAGATTCCGGTTCATTAAACCCAGTCAGATAAAGAAAATCACTGTGCTGACGATAAGAATACTCACTATCTGAGTTGCGTGTCGCAGGCGGGGCCGCAAAAATAATGGCTGCACTTGCCGGTGCCATTTTTGACAATAATACCTGACGACGGGATAAATATTCTTGTTTAGTCATACCCTCTCCTGCAATCTCGTTATTATTAATAATTAGCTAATTACCAATCAATGCAGCGTTGGTTTTTCATCTTTTTTCGTTGTATTGCCTTCTTTTTTGGGCATCGCCAGTGCAATGTAACAGAGCTGCACTGCAACACGGACATATTCCAATACTTCTTCCAGTGCCTGAGATAGCTCTTCTTGATCTTCGCCTTCGTCGTATCCCAACATACCTATATTGCGTAAATCAGTAATAACTTCCTGAATTTCTTTTTTTTCTGTTATTTTTGGATCTGCAACCCCCAATCCCAACAAGAAATGGTTTACCCATCCTGCCAACGCGTCAGCACATGCAAAAACACCAGCTTCATCATCAGGAAGCAGTAAATTAAAATTAAAGTTACTATCATCCAGTGATTCGAAAGTGACTTCATATAATTCTCTGATTGACTGTGCGAGTATCTGTGAAAATGCAAGACCATCATTAGCGAGATCATGTACAAGAGTCTGCCAGCTACTGTCGTGATTTCCACCACATAATAAACCACTTATTAAGCCATGCATCTCTGCGGCTGTCAGTGCAACGGACTGTTGATGCAAAATTTCATCAAATGATTGATAATTAGGTAATGAGTTTTGTATAGACATGTATATTGATCATCGTTGGCGATATAAGTTCATGCTATGCTACCATCAAGGGGAGTCGCTATACCAGACAACATAATCAGGTTGTCTTTTGGTATTGTACGGTAATGATTGGTGTCGGCCTTATTTTTATACCAAAATATGTTTTTTTACCCCCAACAAATTTCGAGTTACAGCTAATAACATGTAGCAACTTACCTTGAAAGCTAAAGGGCGTATATCAGAATTAAGGTATCAACAAAGGTTCGATACAGTAATAAATCAGGAAGGTGTCATGTCTGCACAACCAGTAGATATTCAGATTTTTGGGCGGTCATTACGTGTCAATTGTCCACCAGAGCAGATAGAAGCATTGCAGGCTGCGGCGGAGGAACTTGATCAGCGTTTGCATAACCTCAAAGAACGCACCAGAGTGACTAACACTGAGCAACTGGTTTTTATTGTGGCACTGAATATCTGTCACGAGTTAGCACAAGAAAAAATGAAAACCCGTGATTATTCCTACAATATGGAACAGAAAATTAAAATGCTCCAGCAGACTATTGAGCAAGCCTTATTAGAGCAAGGTAATAAAATTAGCTGACCATCTAACTGTCAATAAACAGATTTTTGTTGATAAATCAGGCAGTAGTCACGATAGATGAATATAACCAGTTGCTTTCTCCATTTAGTTACATACAATAGGTCACATGATGTTACTTAAAACCAAATGGGTAGGCTCCTGATTTAATGGTTCTCTGCCAATGGCTTAAGTGATAAAAAATTTTCTCTGAGGTGTTCGTGTGCAGGGAAGTCCCCTGAGCCGATATTTCATATCTACAGAATGTGGTGCTCCGTTTCTTGTGAGCATGCTTGGCCAGACCAAGAAGCCTAATAGAGGCGACTCCACGTTCACCTTGAACCAAGGGTTCAAGGGTTACCACCTGTAACGGCATCTTGGAGAATCCTATCTATCTGTTTTGTATCCTTTTCTGCACTACTAAATAGGCAGGTATCATGCAATCAGATTCTTTTTTCTCTCTCCGAAAAAGCATCAGACAAAAAATACGACAACTGCGTAAAAGCCTTTCTCCTGAACAACAATTGCAATTTGCTCTACAGGCTGCCGAGCGAGTCATGGCTCACCCAAAGATCCTCCAAGCGGAGAAGATTGCCCTGTATCTCTCCTTTGACGGAGAATTAGATACACGTCCATTGATTCAACAACTTTGGCAGCAAAATAAACAGGTTTACTTACCAGTATTGCACCCTTTCAGCCGGAATCACCTATTGTTCTTACGTTATCAACCTGAAACTTCTCTTGTCCGCAACCACTTTAATATAGAAGAGCCATCACTGGACGTCAGGCAGGTTTTACCTATCTCTGAACTGGATGTTATGTTTATCCCTTTGGTTGCTTTTGATCTTACAGGGCAACGGTTAGGCATGGGAGGAGGGTTCTACGATAGAACGCTAGCCAAATGGCAACAGAAAAATTTTTATCCAATTGGGCTGGCACACAATTTTCAATTAATTAATACACTACCTAGCGCAAGTTGGGATATTCCATTACCAGAAATTATCACACCAGAAAAAAGATGGCATTGGCCGGGATAATTGCAGAGACTGAGTTTAGCAGATTAGTTTGAGGGCTATTGTTTCTTCAATAGCCCTTATTTTATTTGGTTACGTGTTTTTCACCTAACTCACTTGTTCATTCAATTAAGTACAGCTCGCCTTAGTAAAGCAGACGGGAGCGGATAGTACCTGGTAAGGCTCTGAGTTGTTGTAAAACTAATTCAGCCTGAGCCGGATTTTGCGTCATGATATCGATAACCACATAACCAATATCCCCTTCAGTACGCAGGTATTGTGCTTCAATATTGATTTCCTGATCGGTGAAAACCTGGTTGATGCTGGTTAAGATACCCGGACGGTTTTCGTGGATGTGCAGTAATCGATTAGTATCCTTAGCATGTACTGGCAGTGAAACTTCCGGGAAATTAACCGCTGACAGTGTAGAACCGTTGTCAGAATATTTGACCAACTTTCCGGCGACTTCATAACCGATATTCTGTTGCGCTTCTTGTGTGGATCCACCGATATGCGGCGTCAACAGTACATTATCAAATTTAATTAATGGGGAGACGAAAGGCTCGTTGTTGGTTGCCGGCTCCACGGGGAATACATCAATCGCAGCACCAGCAATATGCCCAATTTCTAACGCATTAACTAATGCAGGAATATCGATAACAGTACCGCGTGAGGCATTGATTAAAATTGACCCCGGTTTCATCAGCTCTAATTCAGCCGAACCGATCATATTTTTGGTTGAAGATGTTTCAGGAACATGCAGACTCACAACATCACTCATATTTAACAATTCAGATAAGTGATGAACTTGCTGGGCGTTCCCCAGTGGTAATTTATGTTCAATATCAAAGAAGTAAACATTCATACCGATGCTTTCAGCCAAGACACTAAGTTGTGAACCGATATGACCGTAACCGATAATGCCTAATTTTTTGCCACGTGCTTCATAACAACCCGCAGCCTGTTTGTACCATTCCCCTTTGTGGGCTTTGGCATTGGCTTCTGGAACACGACGCAATAACAGCAGCAGCTCTCCCAATACCATTTCAGCCACTGAGCGTGTATTGGAAAACGGAGCATTAAATACGGGGATACCGCGTCTTGCTGCGGCGTTCAGATCAACCTGATTAGTGCCAATGCAGAAACACCCAACTGCAACCAATTTTTCAGCAGCAGCAAAAATTTCTTCGGTTAACTGAGTACGGGAACGGATCCCCACAAATTTGGCATCACGGATCGCTTCTTTCAGCTCTTCCGGTTCTAATGCGCCCTTATGATACTCAATATTGCTGTACCCTGCTGCCCGCAAATTATCTACTGTGCTTTGATGAACGCCTTCCAGCAGCAGAAATTTAATTTTATCTTTTTCTAAAGATACCTTAACCATTTATCCGCCTTATTTGTACTAATTTTCGTAATGCCGATAGGTTTCACTAAAATAACAAAAAAAACGTCAACAGCAATACAATCGTTTGCCTGTAAAACAGCATAAGAAACAATAAAAAAGTTGTTACGCAAAGTAAAAATTTTAGTTACGAGATAAATATAGAATTTTGAGTGATAATTAGACAAACATACAATATATATATCTGAATTTTATTTTTTAAATATAAATCTAAAAATTTTTTAAGGGCAGAATATTCTGCCCTTAACTAATAATTACTCTGCAATCGTTTTTACACCATTAGCTGTACCAACCAATACGACATTCGCACTACGGTTAGCAAACAAGCCAACAGTTACTACACCAGCAATAGCATTAATTTTGTTTTCTAATTCGATTGGGTTAAGAATGGCAAGATTATGAACATCCAAAATGATATTACCATTATCAGTGACAACGTTCTGACGGTAAACCGGAGTTCCTCCTAATTTCACCAACTCACGGGCAACATACGCACGTGCCATCGGAATAACTTCAACCGGTAACGGAAATTTACCCAATATATCAACCTGCTTGGATTCATCAATAATACAAATGAATTTCCTTGCCACAGCAGCAATGATTTTCTCTCTGGTCAATGCTGCTCCACCACCTTTAATCATTTGCATGTTGCCATTGATTTCATCAGCACCGTCAACATAAATGTCCAAAGAATTAACTTCATTACAATCAAGCACAGGAATGCCAAGACTTTTCAATTTCTCCGTTGATGCTTCCGAGCTGGATACTGCACCTTCAATTTTGTCTTTCATCGTCCCCAACGCATCAATAAAATGAGATGCCGTTGAGCCTGTACCAACCCCAACAATGGTTCCCGGTCTGACATATTCCAGCGCTGCCCAACCTACCGCTTTTTTTAATTCGTCCTGTGTCATATCAATTACTGCCTATAATCAATTACAAGAAAAATCCAGCCACCAGTATAAACAATATTTTATCTTATCCTGTGAAAAAATATGGCATAGTGCTACCTAGACCCAAAAATCTTTTGAGCACACAATATATTTTTGAATCAACGACAATTTCTTAACACACAATTTTAAACACACAATCTAGTGACCAGATATTCAAAGAGAAGAGTAAAAACGGAGAACCTGATTTTCGATGAAACGCCCTGATTACCGATCCCTACAAGCGTTGGATGCCGTGATCCGTGAACGCGGTTTCGAACGTGCAGCACAAAAGCTTTGTATCACTCAATCCGCAGTATCCCAACGTATCAAGCAATTAGAAAACTTATTCGGTCAACCGTTATTGGTTCGTACCATCCCCCCCCGCCCTACAGAACAAGGGCAAAAATTGCTTGCGTTATTACATCAGGTAGAGTTGCTCGAAGCACAATGGCTTGGTGATGAAAATGGTAATGATACTCCTTTATTACTCTCTCTTGCCGTCAATGCGGATAGTCTGGCAACCTGGCTCTTACCGGCACTTCATCCCGTGCTTTCCGATTTGCCTATCCAGCTCAATATTCAGGTGGAAGATGAAACACGTACACAAGAAAGCCTGAGACGTGGGGAAGTTGTTGGTGCAATCAGTATTCAATCACAACCCCTACCAAGCTGTCTGGTGGATAAGCTAGGTGCTCTTGATTATCTGTTCGTCTCCTCCCCTAAATTCGCTGAACGTTTTTTCCCCAATGGAGTCACTCGCTCAGCTTTACTAAAAGCACCTGCTGTTGCGTTCGATCATTTGGATGATATGCATCAGGCCTTTTTACAACAGTATTTTGATTTATCACCAGGTAGTGTGCCTTGTCATATCGTTAACTCGTCCGAAGCGTTTGTTCAATTGGCAAAACAAGGATCGACATGTTGCATGATCCCCCATTTACAAATCGACAAAGAATTGAAGGCAGGTAAATTGGTTGATTTAACCCCCGGCTTGTGCCAACGCCGTATGCTTTACTGGCACCGTTTTGCCCCGGAAAGCAGCGCTATGAGAAAAGTGACTGACGCCCTGTTAAAACTAGGACGCCAGATGTTACGTCAGGAAGATGATGAAACTAATTAACGCTGTAACTCAAAAACTGCATCAACATGATCAGAAAACTCTATGCTCTGCGGTTCATAAGTTTCATCAGATGAATTTTCCGCAGAAGCCGCAGATATTAAAGCTGATTTGAATTGCAACCGACTCATTGGAAAAGGCACCGCTTCAGGCGGACGATAAGTGATGCTATATACGGAACCTAACTTACTGTTAAAACCTTTTGCTAATTCAGTTGCCTGTTGAATCGCATTCGCAATTGCTTTCTGTCTGGCTGCATCGCGATAGCGCTGAGGATCGGCCACGCTGAACTGTACGGAATTAATTTCATTTAATCCCGCTTTCAAGGCTCCATCCAACAGTGTATTCAGTTGATCCAGCTTACGAACTTTGACTTCAACTGAGCGGGAAGCGTCATATCCCGTAAGAGTTGATTTGCCTGTTTTCTGATCGTACTGATATTCTGGCTGAGTCCGTATATTGGCCGCATTAATATCTTTCTTTTCGATACCATTTGTTTTCAAAAAATCAAAATATTTTGCAACACGCTCATCAACTTTTCTCTTCGCATCTGCTGCATTTTTCTGACTCACTTTCACATGAATCAACAAAGTCGCCATATCTGGAGCCGCTTTGATTGTCGCATTACCAGAAGTTGATACATGCGGGGTGGACGGTAATTCCGCAGCCGAAGCCGTCATACATGACAAACTGCCTACAGCTAACATAACAGCAAATATCAGTGAGTTACGTTTCACTAAAACCTCCTTTCGGATATACCCTTTATCTATTAGGTACACAGCAAATAAATAAGTATTTTCTACAGAATTCTCATATTAAGACAAGCTGCTTTCAGAAACATTAGCACACTATATTTATAAAGAACCATATTTATAAAGAACTATATTTATAAAGAACGGTTTGAATTATAAAGAAGTATTTAAATTATAAAGAAATGTTTAATTTAATTAAAAATCTGTAATCCTTGCTTAAACAAACTCCATGCGATATACCACATCACACAACCAACAAATAAGTTAATGATGCGCTGAGATCGTGGCTGATTAAGAATTGGTGAAAACCATGCGGCCAGAATAGCCAATGCGAAGAACCAACTGATGGATGCGGTAACTGCACCGGCAGTAAACCACGGCTTGTGTTCCGCTGATAATTGTCCTCCAATGCTACCTAATACAACGAAAGTATCCAGATAAACATGAGGATTCAACCAGGTTACTGCAAATAATGTCACAATAACCCGCCAGCGGCTTTGAGCCAGAGTTTCTGTACTGGAGAATGCAATATCCGTTGATACTGCCAGCCGAAAAGCTCCCCATCCGTACCATAGCAAAAACGCAACACCTCCCCATGTTACAGCTTGCAACAAAAATGCTGACTGCCCAAGCAGAGCACTACCTCCAAAGACTCCTGCCATGATAAGAATAATGTCACTGATAGAACATAATGCGGCACTCATCAAATGAAAACGTTTTTTACTACCCTGCTGCATCACAAAAACATTTTGTGGTCCAAGTGGAATAATCATTGCAGCACTGAGAAAAAAGCCCTGAATTAATGTTGAAAACATGCAAAAATTCCTAATATTTATTCAATCAGATAAGTTCTATCTGCATATTAGGAAAATTTATTCATTAGCAGAAATGAATATTTCTTATCTATCATTAAAGAAACTTATGAAGCAATTAAAAGGTATTGAAAGAAACAGAGTGGAAAGAGTGGCAAACCCAAGTTATTTAAGCAATGCTGATTTGGTGTGAGAGTATTTCTATTTTCTCACACCAAGATTTCTCACACCAAATATATTGATTATTGGTCCGTTTTATTCTGTAGAGTAACTTGCTGCTGATGCAGATAAATATCCATTTGTGGGAAAGGAATACCAATATTGTGTTTATCCAAAGCTCGTTTGAAATTTTCCATCAGATCCCAGTAAACGCTCCAGGCATCTCCATTAGTTGTCCACACACGTACAATAAAATTGAGTGATGAAGGCGCCATTTCATGTAACCGAATAGTGACACCTTTCTCATGCTGAATGCGCTTATCCGCTTCGATGACGTCACCCAACACTTTCTTTACTTCATCGATATCAGCGTCATAAGCAACTCCGACCATTATCTGAGTACGGCGGTTTGGTTCACGGCTGGTATTGATAATATTGTCCGCAATAATTTTTCCGTTAGGGATCACAATAATACGATCATCCGCAGTACGTAATGTTGTGGAGAAAATTTGCACTTGTACAACCGTTCCTTCCACTGCACCAATCATGACATATTCACCAGTGCGGAGTGGACGGAAAACTACCAGCAACACGCCAGCAGCGAAGTTTGACAGTGAACCCTGTAATGCCAAACCGACAGCCAAACCTGCGGCACCAATAACGGCAATCACAGAGGCGGTTTGAACGCCTAATTTTCCGAGCACTGCAACAATAGTAAAGGCGATGATGGCATAACGAATTATTGCTGACAAAAAGTCAGAAATAGTCGCATCAATACCGCGTAGCGTCATGACGCGTTTCACCGCTTTATTTGCCAGTTTGGCAACAGCCAAACCTACAATCAGAATTAGAATGGCAAACACAATATTCACTGCATACTGGATCAGTAGATGTTGATTATTGACAAACCAATTTGCTGCCTTATCAATCTCACCTGATAGATTGATCTCTTCCATAAAAGCCTACCTTTTTTGTTGGAACCTGCCGGGAAGAAACGCCCAGCAATATAGGCTCCTGTTTATAAATAAAAAGCCAGTACAATGTCACACAAATATGTTACACAAATACGTCACACAAAAGTGATGGAATATCGATTATGGCAGAAATCTGCCATTGGTTGAACATAAACACTTATCTTTAATTATTTTGCAAAACAAAAACTCTGTAATTTGCCAACATATTAATAAAATCATCTGTACCACAAAGTGCCAGGCTCTCATTATCGTAATAGCTCATCCCCTCTTCCAACATCTCTGTATCAAACTGGAGTTGATTAGCTCTGATCATAATTTCTTCTTCATTCATTAACAGTGTGTATTCATGACCGTTCAATTGCCACTGACGTTCACTACCTTTTATATCCATCAATGCTGAAATTATTTTATCTAAAACACTTAAATCGCCTTTTACTTCCTCATTCAACCAGTGACCAATAGCTTCATGATCCATTGAGAAATTTGTCATCACCTGACCAGTGATATCCTGTATAAATTCATATTCCATCACTTACCTCCACGTTTTTGTTATATCAACCACATCTGGGTTTTAAACATTTCCGATGTCTACCCCAGAGTCTGTCCACAAACTGACATAAAATTTGCCACAAAAAATAGACATAAAAAAGAGAGGACTCCGCCTTAATACTGCTCGCTTAAGTAAACCAGGATGGTCTATGTCTTAAATGATTAGTTATTGTGATACGCTTAGGGTTTTTTAATGGTTAAAGCTGACGTCCATTATCGTCATTGTCGCAAATCAGAACATACTTGCCCTCTTATCCCCTTTTAGTATTCGGTTTTACTGCATGGATGATTATGTTGTTTATGGCAGCCTTCCCGAAGAAGAGCATCTGACGAGAAAAACGTTTATTCAGCGTATAGAGAGAACGAATTTAACTCAGTGTACTCGATTAAAAAGACTGAATAGAAAAACTATCGGTTATTCAAAATCCGAAGAAATGCATGATAGGGTGATAGGGACTTTTATCGAGCGTGAATATTATTTTTGACGTTTAATCTAACCATTTAATACATGACCCGTATCAAACACCATTAATACAACAGAACCTTTATTGTTCCATCTGATTAAAATTCAGTCTTAGCATATTGGTAAGCATTATCCTTACAAAAAAACCGCTCGCGTTTAAGCGAGCGGTATTAAGGCCTTCGCCTTTCTTAGCAAGATATTTTTTACACCGCAGTTTGGAAGATCACATCGTCTGCTTTTTCGGTATATTGATTCAATTGATCAAAATTGAGATAACGATAAGTATCTGCCGCTGTTTCATCCACCTTGGCCATGAATTGCAGATACTCTTCTAGCGTTGGCAGGCGACCTAGCAATGAAGCCACAGCAGCTAACTCCGCAGATGCCAGATATACATTGGCTCCCGCACCTAAACGGTTTGGGAAGTTACGCGTAGAAGTAGATACCACCGTCGCTTCATCTGCAACACGAGCCTGATTTCCCATACACAGTGAACAACCAGGGATCTCAATGCGCGCCCCACTCTTACCAAAGACGCTGTAATAGCCCTCTTCTGTCAGTTGAGCAGCATCCATTTTCGTTGGCGGAGCAACCCACAGGCGGGTCGGTAACTGGCCTTTATGTTGATCCAGTAACTTACCAGCCGCACGGAAGTGACCAATATTCGTCATGCAGGAGCCAATAAACACTTCATCAATTTTATTGTTGGCAACTTCTGATAACAGACGAGCATCATCCGGATCATTTGGTGCACACAAAATAGGCTCTTTGATGTCATCCAAATTAATTTCAATCACTGCTGCATATTCTGCATCTGTATCTGCTTCCAGCAATTGTGGATCTTTCAACCAATTTTCCATACCGATAATACGGCGCTCTAATGTCCGACGATCACCATAACCTTCTGCAATCATCCATTTCAGCAATACGACATTGGATTGCAAATATTCAATGATCGGTGCTTTATCCAGTTTGATCGTACAGCCTGCTGCGGAACGTTCTGCGGAAGCATCTGCCAATTCAAATGCCTGCTCAACTTTGAGTTCTGGCAAACCTTCAATTTCCAGAATACGGCCAGAGAAAATATTTTTCTTACCTTTTTTCTCTACAGTCAACAAACCTTGCTGAATCGCGTAGTAAGGAATTGCATGAACCAGATCACGTAAGGTTATACCTGGCTGCATTTTACCTTTAAAACGAACTAATACGGATTCAGGCATATCCAACGGCATAACCCCTGTCGCAGCAGCAAATGCCACTAACCCAGAACCCGCCGGGAAAGAGATACCGATAGGGAAACGCGTATGAGAATCTCCACCTGTACCTACACTGTCTGGCAATAACATACGGTTCAGCCATGAATGGATAATTCCATCTCCTGGACGCAGGGATACACCACCACGGTTCATAATGAAATCAGGCAAGGTATGATGAGTTGTCACATCAACCGGTTTTGGATAGGCCGCTGTATGGCAGAATGACTGCATAACCAGATCTGCCGAAAAACCAAGACAGGCCAAATCCTTCAATTCATCACGAGTCATTGGGCCAGTTGTGTCCTGAGAGCCAACAGAAGTCATCTTCGGTTCACAGTATTCTCCCGGACGGATCCCGGTAGTACCGCAGGCACGACCTACCATTTTCTGTGCCAGCGAGAAACCACGACTGCTCTTCTCAACCGTTTTTGCCTGACGGAAAATATCACTGTGTGGCAATCCTAAAGATTCACGGGCTTTAGCTGTCAGACCTCGGCCGATAATTAATGGAATTCGGCCGCCTGCGCGCACTTCATCAATTAGTACATCCGTTTTCAGTTCAAAAGTTGCCAGCACTTCATTGGTATCGTGATGACGAATTTCACCTTTATAAGGGTAGATATCAATAACATCACCCATATTGAGTTTGGAAACATCTACCTCAATCGGCAATGCGCCTGCATCTTCCATCGTGTTAAAAAAGATTGGCGCAATCTTTCCACCCAATACAACACCTGCACCACGTTTGTTTGGCACAAACGGGATATCTTCCCCCATAAACCATAATACAGAGTTTGTAGCAGATTTACGGGAAGAGCCTGTACCCACGACATCCCCTACATACGCCAGAGGATGGCCTTTTTTATTGAGTTCTTCAATTTGCTTGATTGGACCAACAACACCCGCCTGATCAGGTTCGATACCTTCACGAGCATTTTTCAACATTGCCAGGGCATGTAATGGAATATCCGGTCGTGACCACGCATCTGGAGCAGGAGAAAGGTCATCAGTATTAGTTTCACCGGTGACTTTAAAGACAGTAACTGTAATTTTTTCTGCCAGTTCAGGACGTTCCAGGAACCATTCTGCATCAGCCCATGACTGGATAATTTGTTGAGCATGTGGATTACCTGCTTTCGCTTTTTCTTCCACATCATAGAAGCTGTCAAACATCAGCAAAGTATGGGATAGCCCCTTCACTGCAATTGGAGCCAATTTTTCATCATCGAGAGCATCAATCAAAGCATGGATATTGTACCCACCCTGCATGGTTCCCAATAACTCAATGGCTTTTTCCCGCGTAACAAGTGGTGAAGTTGTTTCATCCTTAGCGATAGCAGCAAGGAAACCAGCTTTTACATAGGCCGCCTCATCAACACCGGGGGGAACACGGTTTGTCAACAGGTCTAATAGAAAATTCTCTTCACCTTGAGGTGGATTCTTCAGTAATTCGACCAGCGCGGCTGCTTGAGCTGCGTCTAATGGCTTAGGGACGATGCCTTGCGCTTCACGTTCGGCTACGTGCTTGCGATATTCTTCTAGCACGACTTACTCCTCGCTCTCATTGTCATTTTATATGCCCGGCTGTCTGCACCCGGTAACGATCACCATGAAATGACCATCAAGGATGCCAGGTCAGAGGATTTTGCTCACATAACACGAAAATTATGCCGAGCTTCGAACAATTAGAATACCAAAATTTGAATAGCATGTTAATTCATTCACATAAAATCAACATTGAACCGTGATAAAATTTTGGATGTATGAGCTTAAAAGGTGTATTAAAGTACCAAATGCTGTTTGTTGCTGTTTTAGCCTAAAAAAGCAATAAAGACCGTCAGGCAATGGTAAAAAATACCAAATGTTACATAAAATGCGTCGTCATGGAGGGGATTATGCCAAATATCCCAATAAGAAATGATATGCCATCTACTCCTCATTCAAGCCCCATCCTTGAAGAAAGAAGTTATCCCGATTATAAAACGATTATCAAAGAAGTTTCCAAAGAAGGCATGATATCAGCACTGAACGGATTAAAGCGAAATGAGGCTTTGGTTCACCCCGATATGAGAAGACACCAATCATTTATCAGCACAGCAAATTCAATAAACAATATTTATACTAATGCGAGTATTGAGGGAAATATAAATACACATCGTTATTTTGTTTGTTTTTGTGCTCCTGAACCGGTTGGTATCATGATATTCATTCCAGCATCACCTGTAATTTCTCACGATACCGCTGATCTAATAGGATATATATTGACTTATCCCGGTGGTCGAGGATATGGAAGTTTACTAATTGAATATGCGGTGAATTTTTCCATTTCGTTAAATCATTCAGGCATGTTGAAACTCTACGCTGAGCGCTATGCCATACCGATTTATCAACGATTAGGTTTTGTATTTACAGGTAATTCTAATTTTGGAGCCGTTGAAATGCGTTTGGACCCTAAAATAAGCAATCGCTGGAGTGTTATCCCTAATGGCTATCGATTAAATAAATTCCACTCTTTATTTAATTGGCAATGCCATATATTGTAAGTAACGGCTCCCATCTCTGAAAGCCGTTTAATATCTTTGCTAACCTACTGCAAATTATAAAGAATTATTTCTTTTTCTTCGCCTTAGGATTTGGCAAGTCAGTAATGCTGCCTTCGTACATTTCCGCAGCCATACCGATTGATTCATACAGTGTTGGATGAGCGTGAACAGTCAGAGCAATATCTTCTGCATCACAACCCATTTCGATAGCCAAACCAATTTCACCCAATAGTTCGCCACCGTTAGTACCAACAACAGCACCACCGATAATACGATTAGTTTCTTTATCGAAAATCAGTTTAGTCATACCATCTGAACAGTCAGATGCGATCGCACGACCAGAAGCAGCCCACGGGAAAGTTGCAGTTTCGTAGCTGATGCCTTTCTCTTTTGCTTCTTTCTCAGTCAAACCAACCCATGCAACTTCTGGTTCAGTGTACGCGATAGATGGAATAACTTTTGGATCGAAGTAATGTTTCTTACCAGAGATAACTTCTGCGGCAACATGACCTTCATGAACACCTTTATGTGCCAACATTGGCTGACCAACGATATCACCGATAGCGAAGATATGAGGTACGTTCGTGCGCATTTGCTTATCAACATGGATAAAACCACGGTCATCAACAGCAACACCCGCTTTGCCAGCATCAAGCAGTTTACCGTTTGGTACACGGCCAATAGCAACCAGAACGGCATCATAACGCTGAGGTTCTGCTGGTGCTTTTTTACCTTCCATTGTCACGTAGATGCCATCTTCTTTAGCTTCTACCGCGGTCACTTTAGTTTCCAGCATCAAGTTGAATTTTTTGCTGATGCGCTTAGTGAACACTTTAACAACGTCTTTGTCCGCAGCAGGAATAACCTGATCGAACATTTCTACCACGTCAATCTGAGAACCCAGAGCGTGATAAACAGTACCCATTTCCAGACCGATAATACCGCCGCCCATAACCAGCAGGCGTCCCGGAACAGTTTTCAGTTCCAGTGCATCAGTAGAATCCCATACGCGAGGGTCATCATGTGGAATAAATGGCAGTTGAATTGGGCGTGAACCCGCTGCGATAATGGCATTATCAAAATTAATCGTTGTTGTGCCGTTCTCGCCTTCTACTACCAGAGTGTTAGCACCTGTAAATTTACCAACACCGTTAACAACGTTAACTTTACGGCCTTTAGCCATGCCGCCCAGACCACCTGTCAACTGGGAAATAACTTTTTCTTTCCAGAGACGGATTTTATCAATATCAGTTTGTGGCTCTCCAAACACGATACCGTGTTGTGACAACGCTTTTGCTTCTTCAATCACTTTAGCAACATGAAGCAATGCTTTAGATGGGATGCAGCCCACGTTAAGACAAACACCACCCAGAGTAGAGTAGCGCTCAACCAGAACAGTATCCAAACCTAAGTCTGCACAACGGAAAGCAGCAGAATACCCTGCCGGGCCTGCTCCAAGCACCACTACCTGGGCTTTAATTTCAGTACTCATCATGACCTCTTAATTATTTGTCCGGCGGGTCAGACGAAAAAAACATATTCCACCGGGACGTACACACCGCGAGCAGTTTACAGAATTGTAAATAACCTGAAAAGCGCGTTAACGTGACAGAAATCGCAACCTGCCAGATACAAGTATAAAATACCTGTCACGATCATAATTATTAGGCCGGCATATTTACCGGCCTTCGCATTACATCACCAGATGACGAATATCGCTCATCAATTGATTAATGTAAGTGATGAAACGAGCACCATCTGCTCCATCGATCACACGGTGGTCGAAAGACAGAGACATAGGCAGAATCAGACGAGGAACGAATTCCTTGCCATTCCAGACTGGCTTCATAGAAGAACGGGACAGCCCCATAATGGCTACTTCTGGTGCATTCACGATTGGTGCAAAACCAGTTGTACCGATACCCCCCAGGCTTGAAATAGTGAAACAACCACCCTGCATATCGGAAGCAGTCAGCTTACCAGCACGCGCTTTCTTAGATACTTCTGCCAGTTCTCTTGAGAGTTCAACGATGCCTTTCTTATTAACATCTTTAAATACAGGAACAACCAGACCGTTAGGTGTATCAACCGCGATACCGATGTTGACGTATCTTTTCAGGATCAGCTTCTGGCCATCTTCAGAGATAGAGCTGTTAAAGCGAGGCATTGCTTCCAGTGCTTTCGCAGCCGCTTTCATAACGAATACCAGTGGAGTGATCTTCACGCCAAGCTGTTTCTTCTCAGCTTCTTTGTTCTGTTGCTTACGGAATTCTTCAACTTCAGTGATATCCGCTTCATCGAACAGGTTAACGTGAGGGATCATTACCCAGTTACGGCTCAGGTTAGCACCGGAGATTTTCTGGATACGGCTCATTTCAACTTCTTCGATTTCACCAAACTTGCTGAAATCAACTTTCGGCCAAGGCAGCATACCCGGCAGACCACCACCCGCAGGTGCTGCTTCTGCAAGTTTGATTGCATCTTTCACGTAAGCCTGAACATCTTCACGCAGGATACGGCCTTTACGACCAGTCCCTTTCACTTTAGCCAGATTTACGCCAAATTCACGTGCCAGACGACGAATAACTGGAGTTGCATGAACGTAAGCATCGTTTTCCGCAAACTCATTTTTGCTTTCTGCTGACTGGCTGGCTACTGGTGCTGGTGCTGCTTTCGCAGGTTCTGCCGCAGGAGCCGGAGCCGCTACTGGAGCTGCCGCAGGTGCTGCGCCGGCAACTTCGAATACCATGATCAGAGAGCCAGTTTTTACTTTATCGCCAACTGAGATTTTGATCTCTTTCACTGTGCCCGCAAATGGGGCCGGAACTTCCATAGAAGCTTTGTCACCTTCAACGGTGATCAGTGACTGCTCTTCAGTGATGACGTCACCAACTTTTACCATAATTTCAGTAACTTCAACTTCATCACCACCGATATCTGGTACAGCAACTTCTTTGCTTTCAGCCGCTACAGGCGCCGCTGCCAGAGCCGCTTCCTGTTGCGCTGGTACAGCTTCTGCTGCACCAGTTGCGGATTCAAAAATCATAATCAGTTTGCCGGTTTCCACCTTATCGCCAACCGCAACTTTGATTTCTTTAACCACTCCCGCCTGTGGCGATGGAACTTCCATAGAAGCCTTGTCACCTTCAACAGTGATTAGTGACTGTTCTGCTTCTACTGTGTCACCAACTTTCACCATGATTTCAGTAACTTCAACTTCATCTGCACCAATATCAGGTACGTTAATTTCGATAGACATTAATCTTTACCTCTTATGCCAGACGTGGGTTAACTTTTTCTGGGTTGATGTTGTATTTTTTGATTGCTTCTTCAACCACTTTCACATCAACTTTGCCACGTTTAGCCAATTCACCCAGAGCTGCAACAACCACGTAAGAAGCATCAACTTCAAAGTGATGACGCAGATTTTCACGGCTGTCAGAACGACCGAAACCATCAGTACCCAATACGCGGAATTCGCTTGCTGGTACGAAGTTACGAACCTGCTCAGCAAACAGCTTCATGTAGTCAGTAGAAACGACTGCTGGTGTATCGTTCATGATCTGAGCAATATAAGGAACGCGTGGTTCTTCTGAAGGATGCAGCATGTTCCAACGCTCACAATCCTGACCATCGCGAGCCAGTTCAGTGAAGGAGGTTACGCTGTAAACGTCAGAACCAATGCCGTACTCGTCAGACAGGATCTTAGCTGCTTCACGTACATGACGCAGGATAGAACCTGAGCCTAGCAACTGAACTTTACCTTTCGCGCCTTCAATACCTTCCAGCTTGTAGATACCTTTACGGATACCTTCTTCAGCGCCTTCAGGCATTGCTGGCATGTGGTAGTTTTCGTTCAGGGTGGTGATGTAGTAGTAGATATTCTCTTGTTTTTCACCATACATACGCTCCAGACCATCATGCATGATAACAGCCACTTCATAAGCGAACGCTGGATCATAAGAGATACAGTTAGGGATAGTCAGAGACTGAATATGGCTATGACCATCTTCGTGCTGTAGACCTTCACCGTTCAGAGTCGTACGGCCAGAAGTACCACCAATCAGGAAGCCGCGAGCCTGCTGATCCCCCGCTGCCCAGCACAGATCACCGATACGCTGGAATCCGAACATAGAATAGTAAATATAGAATGGGATCATTGGCAGGTTATTGGTGCTGTAAGAAGTTGCAGCAGCCAACCAGGATGACGCAGCACCCAACTCGTTGATACCTTCCTGTAGGATCTGGCCTTTAGAATCTTCTTTATAGTACGCAACCTGCTCACGGTCTTGCGGAGTATACTGCTGACCATTCGGGCTGTAGATACCGATCTGACGGAACAGGCCTTCCATACCAAAAGTACGTGCTTCATCAGCAATGATTGGAACCAGACGATCTTTGATCGACTTATTCTTCAGCATGATGTTCAGTGCACGAACAAAAGCGATAGTGGTAGAAATTTCTTTAGATTGTTCTTCCAGCAGAGAGCTGAAATCTTCCAGAGCAGGGATGTCCAGTTTTTCGTCGAAGTTAATACGACGGCTTGGCAGGTAACCGCCCAGTGCATTACGACGCTCATGCAGATATTTAGATTCTTCAGAGTCTTTGTCGAAAGTTACGTATGGCAAGTTTTCAATTTGCTCATCAGATACAGGAATATTGAAACGATCACGGAATTGACGAACGCCTTCCATGTTCATTTTCTTAACCTGGTGAGCAATGTTTTTACCTTCGGCGGTATCACCCATGCCGTAACCCTTGATGGTCTGAGCCAGGATTACAGTTGGTTTACCTGTAGTTTCCTGCGCTTTTTTCAGTGCAGCGAAAACTTTCTTAGGATCGTGACCACCACGATTCAGAGCCCAAATTTCGTCATCAGTCATGTCCTTGACCAATTCCGCAGTTTCTGGGTAACGGCCGAAGAAATGTTCACGAACATACGCGCCATTTTTGGACTTGAATGTCTGGTAGTCGCCATCCAGCGTTTCATTCATCAGTTGAACCAGTTTACCACTGGTATCTTTACGCAGCAGTGCATCCCAACGCTCACCCCACAGGACTTTCAGGACCTGCCAGCCAGCACCGTCGAAAATGCCTTCCAGTTCATTAACTATTTTACCGTTCCCTGTTACTGGTCCATCAAGACGTTGCAGGTTACAGTTGATGATGAAGACCAGGTTGTCCAGCTTTTCACGGGTTGCGATAGTGATTGCACCTTTGGATTCTGGCTCATCCATCTCACCGTCGCCCAGGAAAGCATAAACGGTTTGCTTAGAAGTGTCTTTCAAGCCACGGTGTTCCAGATATTTCAGGAATTTAGCCTGATAGATAGCAGAAATTGGACCCAACCCCATTGAAACAGTTGGGAACTGCCAGAAATCAGGCATTAATTTTGGATGTGGGTAAGAAGACAGACCATTGCCGCCAATTTCCTGACGGAAATTGTTCATCTGTTCTTCTGTCAAACGACCTTCAAGGAATGCACGTGCATAAATGCCCGGAGAAATGTGACCCTGGAAATAAACCAAGTCGCCACCATCATTCTCATTACGAGCACGGAAGAAATGGTTAAAACAAACTTCATAAACAGTAGCGGAAGACTGGAATGAAGCCATGTGACCACCCAGCTCCAGATCTTTCTTGGATGCACGCAGAACAGTCATGATTGCATTCCAGCGAATAGCAGAACGAATGCGGCGCTCCAAATCCAGATTACCAGGGTAAGCCGGCTCATCCTCAACCGGAATAGTGTTGATGTAATCACGGTTTGCAGTACCAGCCGCAACATTAACGCCACCTTTACGTGCTTCGTTCAAAACCTGATCAATCAAGAATTGAGCGCGTTCAACACCTTCTTCACGGATGACCGATTCGATCGCCTGTAACCAATCGCGAGTTTCGATCGGATCCACGTCATTTTTCAAAATATCTGACATGGTGTGTTCCTTATCTGTTATCTATTTCTAATGGTTGTTTTGGAGCCTATCTTCTGGTCATACCCTTTGACATTCAGTCAGTCATGACCGGAAGATAGGCCCTGCTATATGTTGCCGCTAAACCCCTTAAATAAAGAGCTAACAACTGTACAGACGCAGCAGCCAGGATCTGTACAGTCAAGTTTAGAATCTATCCCATTTGGGAGTTGTATTAATGCATGACGCCCCAGGGGATAGGCTCTTAGTCCTGATGTTGTTGGAACCGTCTTAGTGAGCGCTCACGACGCGTATTCTCACGAGTCAGATCCAATAAAACTTCTTCTATAAAAGACAAATGGCGATGCGAAGCTTCACGCGCTTTTTCCGGTTCTCTCCCCATTATTGCGTGAAAAATTTCTGCCCTATGGTTACTTACTGCTGCCAACATTTCTTTGCGGGTATAAATGAATTCGAAATTACGCCGGATATTCTGTTCCAGCATCGGGATCATACAACGCAATAAATGCAGCAATACCACGTTATGGGCCGCTTCTGTGACAACAAGTTGATATTGTAAGACAGCATCTGATTCCGCATTGATATCCCCGCATTGTTGGGCTTCTTGAATAGCAAGGTGTTTTTTCTCAATACGTTTAAAATCTTCATCCGTTCCCCTGAGAGCAGCGTAATAAGCCGCAATACCTTCCAGTGCATGGCGCGCTTCCAGGAGATCAAATTGTGATTCTTGATTCTCTGCAATAAGTTGGGCGAGTGGGTCACTGAAACTTTGCCAGAGATTATTCTGTACAAACGTTCCTCCACCCTGACGACGGAAAAGAAAGCCTTTAGCTTCCAATTTTTGAATGGCTTCGCGCAATGAAGGGCGTGATACTTCGAACTGCTTCGCCAGTTCACGCTCAGGAGGCAGTTTTTCTCCAGGACGTAATGAGCCTTCGAGAATGAGGTGTTCAAGACGTTGCTCAATCACATCTGATAATTTTGGTTGGCGAATTTTGCTATAAGCCATATCTGCTGTAAGCCATTCAGTAAGTAAACGTTACTTTCGAACTATTTTTATGTGAATTAGTTTTATGTGAACTAGTTACTTCAACTATATCCCTATACCCTATTTATTAGGGTATTCAGACTAACTTTTAGACAATCAACCTCATTCAACTGACTTCACTTAGCCGGGATTTAGTCAATTGGTAATACCAATTTAAAGTACGGGTCATAAAGTAACAAAGTATTCACTAGCTGTCTATAAAGACCTTGGGCTAAATCATAAAAACCTGCAAATTTTAACAAATTATTTTAATTTTTATCAGAAAATTATAACCAAACGGGACTTTTAGACAATAAATAAGTAAGCATTTAAGGGCATAATGCGAATTCATTATCCATTATTATAATTCATTTAGTATATCAATTCATTTGTTTATTTATTATTTAAATTTATGCATTATTATTAGTTTATAACGCATGGCGAAAGAGAAAATGGATATAATGGTTTAATATAACAGCAACAAAACCATATTATCGGTATAATTCCCAATGTCTAATCTCTAAGCATAACTAAAGAATTACTACTGTATATTCGATATGCACAATCAATGTACTGGATATATTGGATAGATTATGATCTACATATTCAAGTTACATAGAAACTTCAGTTACACAGCAGTGGCAAATGAGTAGTTAGAAAAAACAGCAAGATACTTTGAAAGCAATACTCTCTCCTCAGGAAGAACAAGAATGTTATGGATATTTTCTTCAAATGGTCACACTAAGTGCCAACTCAGGGAATATTCCGACTTCTCAGGATGGAAAACTATTAAGGATGAATAAGTTCAGGCTAATTGATTTGTACCAATAGATTTCAAGTTGCATCACTGTAGCAAGTGAACACTCACAGCCATCAAAGAAGCAACCCGAAAGATGGACGGTATAAAGCTCCTTTTCATGCAATTCCCGCCCTATATGTCAAACCTGACACTGGCGGGATTTTTTTATGTTGTGCCCCAAAGTGGCTGTTCTCAACTAGGTTAACGTCCCATAAATCGTCAACAAGGCAACAATAATCACAATGGTAAATGTTGCTTTTTTCGCGATTTTCACTGCTGCCAGGGGAGTATCCAAAAGATCCAGATGAGGTTCCTTACTCAATGCAAATTGTGCCAATTGACTGACCACCTTATATTGGGATGTCCGCAAGTCGCTGAGTGATGCAATCCAGGCAGGTAGTGCCTTTTCACCCTGTCCCAACAGAGCATAAGCGATACCAGCCAAACGTGCAGGGATCCAATCCAGACAATTTAATAACGCATCAACCCCTGATTGAGCACGTTGTAGGGTAGTCCCATTTCTGGCTAACCATCCTTGATAAGCTCTCAAAAAACCATAACCCATCAAAATTGCCGGCCCAAATTCCCCCATCACAACTAACCAAAAAATTGGAGCGAGGTAGTAACGGAAATTGATCCAGATTAATGCGTTCTGTATTTCACGCAATCGTTCATCTTTTGTTGTATTCGATGAAATTCCTTGCCCCATTGTCAAATGGGTAAGATGGATATTTTGCTGATCTGAATCATCAATACGCACGGCGCGGAGATATTCACGGTAACTATGACGCAAAGAACCTGCACCAACACATAACAAACTAATCATGATGCACAATAAAATTGCCGGCATACCAAAAGCCACTGTACTCAGAACCCCAATGAGCTTCCAGGTCAAAAAAACAACCACAAGGGTCATCCCTAAACTTACCCACAGTGAATATAATTTTACTCTGGCAAAAAAAGGGACCAGATAGTGTTCCAACTGCCAATGGTCCCCCATTTTAAAAATGCGTTCCCATGCCAGTATTAACAATAGGATAAAGAGGGTCATCCAACTCGCTCCTTCAATAATTGCCGATAATGTTCCCAATAAAAATAAGGCCCTGGGTCGGTTTTTCTACCCGGTGCGATTTCACTATGCCCTGTAATATTATTACGGATATCAGGGTATTGTTTGATAAGTAGCTGAGTGACTTCCACCAACTTAAGATACTGGATTTCAGTGAATGGTTCGTAATCCGTCCCTTCCAACTCAATACCTATTGAAAAATCATTGCACGTTTCACGATCACAATAACAGGAAACACCCGCATGCCAAGCCCTTTTATCGAATGGAACATACTGTACAACTTCACCATCCCGGCGGATCAAACAGTGAGCAGAAACACGCAGTCCTTTTATCTCTCCAAAGAAAGGATCTTCATTGGGATCCAACGTTCCCATAAATAACTGATCAATATACGGCCCGCCGAACTTACCGGGTGGTAAACTAATATTATGAATGACAAGTAATGATGGGATTTCACCTTCTGGACGCAAATCATAATGTGGAGAAGTCACTTTTCTGGCATCATCAATCCACCCTTCATTTAACTTCATTCTCTTACTCCATCGAACTGTTTCATCGCTAATTTTTCCACCACATTGGAAGACAACCGCTCAAAGTGTAACAAATTAGTATGTTAGCATTTTCAATCGAGAGATATTTTCACTCGTGTTTTCATTTGCGAGCAAGCTCGAAAATTTTCCGGTAAAAAATGTAATCAATCGTTATCTTTTCGAACCATTTCCACAAAATGCACTAACATCATTTTCTTTTTTTAAAAATACCTCCATCCTTATTAGCACCAACTCATATTAAAAATCATGCATCGTTCTGAAAAAAATATAGCCGGAATATGCAGAAAAACACATAAAAGAGGAAAATAAAAAGGAGATAATATGAATCAACAAGGATTTACATTAATGGAAGTCATGGTTGTGATGGCAATTGTATCTATCCTTGGTGCAATTGGTATTCCCAGCTATCAAGGCTATATTCAAAAGGCAGCATTAACCGATGTGCTCCAGGCTATTGTACCTTATAAATCTGGAGTTGAAATTTGCCGTTTTGAAACAGAAAGCGACAAAGAGTGCAACACTGGTCATACATCTATTCCATCTGTTCACAACAGCCGTTATATCAGTACCATAGCTGTAAACATGGGAGAAATAACTATCGTTGGTAAACAAAATCTCAATGGCCTTAATATCATCTTAAAACCGATTCAGGATATTAAAACAGGTATTACACATTGGCAAACGACATGTAATGCCGAAAATGAATCATTAAAAACAAAATGTCAGGAGACACTGAAATTTTAATAGTCATTAATTTAATAATTAGTCAATAATTGCAAAATATAACAATTAATTTTATAGAGAAAGATTATCTTACAAAAATACTATTTGGATAGAAATCATTAAACCATTTAAACAGTAAAGGAATATAATAAATGAAAAATACGGAAAACATTTTAATTGAAAGAAAAATCAAAGAACTCTGCCAAAAACATCAGGCAATTATTATAAAAAGGGATGCGTATACCATAACTATTGCTTGTAGCCAATCCCCTAATGAAGAGTTTATTGCTTCACTACGCTTTATTTCTGGTGCAATAATTGATTTTGATATTTGGCCAAAAGCTAAAATTGAATCTATGTTGACACAAGAAGGACCATTTATACCTTGTACAGAAAATTACTGTGCTGAAAATAATGAGATAGAAACCTACCGAATAGAAAACTTAAGTATTCAAAAAAATAATCACAACGATACACAATTGAATGACAGCTATACCGAAGATATTGACACTCCTGTCATTCAGTTAATTAATCAGACAATCTCAATCTCTATACAAAAAAGAGCATCAGATATTCATTTTGAACCTTCTCAATACAACTATCGGATACGTATTCGAGTTGATGGTGTGTTGCATTCTATGTCATCACCCTCTTCTCAAATGAATGCGGGTATTCCTGCTCGCTTAAAAATCATGGCAAAACTTAATATCGCTGAAAAACGCCAACCGCAAGACGGGCAATTTGACTGGAATGATCACAAAACCAGTTATGCAATACGCATATCTACATTACCAACATTGTATGGAGAAAAAATTGTTCTGCGAATTTTAAACACCATACACCAATTATCATTGGAACAACTCGGTCTGTCTGAGTCCCAGTTACAGCTTTTAAAGCAGAAACTTCGTATACCACAGGGAATGATTGTCGTCACAGGTCCGACAGGAAGTGGTAAAACTGTCACATTGTATAGTTGCCTGAAATACTTAAACCAAACGGAGAAGAATATCTGTAGTGTTGAAGATCCGGTAGAAATTCCTTTAACGGGCATCAACCAAACACAGGTAAATAACAAAATTGGGCTCGATTTCGCTAAAGTTTTACGGGCATTACTGCGGCAAGATCCCGATATCATCATGGTTGGTGAAATTCGTGATAACGAAACGGCTGAAATATCAATGAAAGCCGCTCAAACAGGGCATTTGGTTTTATCCACCCTTCATACGAATTCCACAATAGACACACTATCTCGCCTGCAAAATCTTGGGGTTTCAGGCTATACCACTGCATCATGTGTAAAATTAATTATTGCCCAACGGTTAGTTCGCAAACTTTGCCCCCATTGCCGGCAAAAAACGCAAGAACCTACGATCATACATTTTGAAAACAGAGAGATAAAACAACAAATTACTGTGCAGCAATGGATAGCAGTTGGCTGTGAACACTGTTTTTCCGGTTATTATGGCAGGATAGCCATCTATGAATTTCTCGAAATCAAACCTGAACTCCAGCAAGCTTTATCAGAACACTCTTCTGACAAATTTCCCTGTTTGCCCACCCTACAACAGCAAGCAACCCTTTTCTCTGCTGGATTGGCGTTAGTAGAACAGGGCACAACGACTCTGGAAGAGGTTTATCAAATTACAGGACAAGAAACATATTCAATAGATATCAAGGCAGAGAGTACAGAATGAAAATGGAATATATTTATCAATGGCAAGCGGTTAATAAAAAAGGAAATATTATAAGAGGAGAAAATATTGGACGAAATAGACACTCTATTTTCCAGTATTTGAACCAACTTGATTTGCAACCTTATACGATAAAATGTAAAAAAATTATTTATTACAGCGAAAAGGAAATTACTTATCGTCTGCATTTCATCCATCAACTAAATATATTACTAACATCAGGTATCCCTTTACTGCAAGGGCTGACTATTCTATTACAAGAATGCAAGAACATCAT
This sequence comes from Xenorhabdus sp. SGI246, assembly GCF_040838225.1. Taxonomy (NCBI): domain Bacteria; kingdom Pseudomonadati; phylum Pseudomonadota; class Gammaproteobacteria; order Enterobacterales; family Morganellaceae; genus Xenorhabdus; species Xenorhabdus sp. SGI246. The sequence goes on along the minus strand of NZ_JBFPEZ010000004.1, from coordinate 43,672 downwards.
TTGGCGATGTGTATTGACAGATCTTATCCAAAAAATCAGCCAAGGAGAATCATTTTCCACCGCATTGCAACACTATCCCCGATTATTTTCTCGCTTATTTTGCCAAATTATCGCAGTAGGAGAGCAGACTGGCCAACTCGAAACCTGCTGCCAACTACTCATTCATAGGTTAGAACAACAAAATATACTGCATAAAAAGATCCAAAAAGCGTATCGCTATCCTTTAATAGTCGCCTTTATCACAGTACTTGTTATTTTGTTAATGTTAATTGTCGTCCTGCCTGAATTCAAACAGGTATATTCTGCATTTGATGCCTCACTTCCTTTATTAACACAGGGAGTTTTGTCAACATCTGACTTTTTGACTAACCGAGGTATACCACTTTTAATAGCGATATTAATATTGGTAAGTCTCTATTCCTGGTTACGTTTTAAATTCCCAGTGTTGCATTCAAAGGAAAAAATGCTTCTTCTGAAATTCCCTCTTTTCAGAAAACTCATAATCTACCAGCATACCAGCCAAATATTCCATATTCTGTTTATGACACAGAAAGCAGGTTTGACCTTAACCCGCGGTCTGGAATGTGCACTAAACGCAACACACCATCCTTTATTTATTGCGGGGATAAAAAGCCTTCACCGACAGATTCAGCAAGGGATACCAATGAGTAATGCCTTGAAAAAAGAAGATTGTTTTCCACCATTATGTAAACAATTTGTCATAATTGGTGAAGAATCAGGTGAACTTGACATATTTTTGGGTAATCTAGCGTTATGGTATCAAGAACAATTTATTAACTATGCTGATAAATTAGTTCAACTACTTGAACCAGTATTAATGCTGATTATGGCGGTGATTGTTGGCTTACTACTACTCGCCATGTACCTGCCTATCTTTCAGCTAGGTACTATTTTGACATAACAGTTTGGCGTAACAGCTTAATTTGCATGTTTTCATTATTTTTTCTCAAGGGGTGTAAAAACTGGAATTATACATGTTTGTTTATAGCCCATGTGCATCCCTTGAGTTACAATTTGCATATGCTATCAGAAATCTTTTAAGGGATAGAATGAATTATATTGTTGCACTCACAGGTGGAATTGGTAGCGGTAAAACGACTATCTCTAATGTATTTTCATCCCTTGGTGTCCCGCTTGTTGATGCAGATATTATTGCCAGAGAGGTTGTGACTCCTGGCTCTCCCGCATTACAAGCAATCTCAGAACACTTTGGCTCCGACATCTTATTACCAGATGGCAGTTTAAACCGCACCGCGCTACGTCAGAAGATTTTCTCAGCACCAGAAGAAAAACAATGGCTCAACTCACTCCTTCATCCACTAATACATGCAGAAACACAACAGCAATTAAATCAGGTCAGTTATCCTTATGTTATTTGGGTTGTTCCTCTGTTAATAGAAAACAACTTAACACACTTGGCTGACCGTATCTTGGTTGTTGATGTTCCTCCTGAGATACAAATCAGCCGGACAATTACTCGTGATGGTGTCAGTCGTGAACAAGTTGAAAATATCCTGGCTGCGCAAGCCAGCCGTCAAGAACGGCTGGAAAAGGCAGATGATGTCATACTTAACGATCAAAAAAAGCAAGATCTCACCGCACGTATAATCGAATTACATCAAAAATATTTGAAACAAGCAGAATTAGTTAGACAGGAAGAACGTAATGAATGATGCAGCCTCCGCTATTATTTTTGAACACCCACTAAATGAGAAAATGCGTTCATGGTTGAGGATTGAGTCTTCACTACAACAGCTAGAAAAACAGCGTTACCTGGATTCACAAGCAAACAGTCTCGCGTTTTTTCGTACGATTGCTGAATTAATTGAAATATTAGAACGTGGTGAAGTACGCTCTGAATTGCTAAAGGAACTGGACCGTCAACAAATAAAATTAAAACAATGGCTCAGTGCACCTAATGTGGACACCCCTATGATTCACAAACTGATAGAACAACTAAAAGAGCGTAGCCTCGCATTACATCATGCTCCGCGCCTTAGCCAACAAATTAAAGAAGATCGTATTATCAGCATGGTGCGTCAACGGCTCAGCATCCCAGGAGGATGTTGCAGTTTTGACTTACCAACATTACATTTGTGGCTACATCTACCACAATCTATCCGGGATGAAACAGTTAAATCCTGGCTAGATAGTTTGTTACCATTAAAACAAGCATTAGAAAGTATTCTGGGGTTGATACGCCATTCAACGATGTTCTCTGTGCAAATTAGTCATAACGGTTTCTATCAAGGAAATGCTGATGAGGCAGATCTATTGAGATTAAAATTAGATATTGTGCTGAACTCGCTGATCTATCCACAAGTCTCCGGCCACAAAACTCGTTTTGCGATCCGTTTCTTACCAATGGATAGTGAAAACGGTACTGTGCCTACGCATTTGTCATTTGAATTGGCCTGCTGTTAATATAATCATCAAACTAAGCAGGAGAGAACTAAAATGTCTGAAGTATTGACTGTCGCATGTCCGACATGCGGCAAGACAATAATATGGGGTGAAATCAGTCCTCATCGCCCATTTTGCAGTAAACGTTGTCAGTTAATTGACTTGGGCGAGTGGGCTAATGAAGAAAAGAAAATCCCCAGTCAGGGCGACAACACAGAAAATGATGACTGGAGTGAATAACCTGATTAGTAATCACATCTTATATTTCCGCCTGTATTGGGCGAAAGTGTATGGTGCTTTTCGCTAAAATATATCGCGGTAGTATCGAATCATCTGACACTACCGCGATATTTGCCTCAGTTAGTTCAACCTTTTGTTAATAGATTGACGATACTGCGGTTTGCTGGTGGAAATTCATCAGCAATTAATTCAGCTTGCGGGGTCCAACGATAAGGCTGCCCCTCTTTACCAAATGGCTCATTCTTCCATTGGTCAACCAAATAAAAGTAAAGGGTAATATTTCTGTCCGAGAATTCATGTGTGATAGTTTCCAACAATTCACAATGAGTTACCGTGATACCAACTTCCTCTTTTAATTCCCTGACCAAAGCCTGTTCTGGTGTTTCTCCCTGTTCGAGTTTCCCTCCCGGAAACTCCCAAAATCCCCCCATGTGTGAATCAGCACGGCGTTGGGTGATAAAAATTTCATCATTGCTATTTTTAATAATTCCTGCCGCAATATGCAGATGTTTTTTTTCCATAATACTTTTCCAGAATAGTCTTTCCTGCAAACCATAATAAAACAGGCTTACAGGAAAAACACAGGATTAATATCACGAGATCTGAGTCACTTCTTACCTCTTTTTACCAAACCTTCCACAGATAAGAGAGTATTATGTATACAGATACTCAACAGATTTAGAATTACATCATAGTAGCAACCACTGCACACTTATAGTTAATTATTTGATCTAAATAAGATAATAATAAAATACAACTGTGAGGTAACTTGGGAAATGAACAGAAAAAATTGCAAATAAGGCTCTGCCCAATAATTAAAAATAAGCATTTTATACGCATTAAACTTCAAGTTGCAATTTACAACACTATATGAAATCTGATTTCTCCCCGCTTCGCGGGGAGAAATCACTCGCATCTTGAAGTTAGATTGGTATACATCTTAAAGATTGAGGAAAAATCATTCATGCAATATGAAGATCAACCATTAATCGAAGCAAGACAAATAACCTATCAATTTTCTGGTGAAACCAATCCATTATTTTCTAATCTTGATATTTTTTTGCATACAGAACAACACGCTTTAGTGGGCCGTAACGGTATTGGCAAATCTTGGTTAGCATCAATATTGGCACAACAGGTTCTGCCTTCAGAAGGTAGTGTAAGACATTTTTGTGATGTTGGTTATTTGTCACAAGGCCTGTCTGCTTTTATCGGCAACGCTGGAGATATGCTTGGGCTGACTAATATTATAAATGCCAATGAGCGCATCCTCGCTGGCGCTGGTGAAACGGTTGATTTTGACATTATGGAGGGAAATTGGGATTGGCAATTTCAGATCGAATCCTTACTGGCAGAAGGTGAGTTGGCCCCGGAGATATTAAACCAACCCTTCGATTCACTAAGTGGAGGAGAACAAACTCGTCTTCGATTGTTGACACTTAAAAGACGGGGAGCCGGTTTTATGATCCTGGATGAACCAAGTAACCATCTTGATCGACAAGGACGCCTTTGGTTAGCTCAGTGGCTGACAACATTCAATGGCGGTATTTTGCTGGTAACACATGACACTAAACTATTACAGCATGTGTCAGTTGTTTATGAACTCAGTGGGTTAGGATTATCCCGTAGTACCGGTGGTTGGGAAACATGGCAGGAGAGTAAAAAACAGCTCCGGTTGGGTATACAACGTGATGCTGATCAGACCAGAAAAAACCTCAAACAAGCTTTGCACGATAAGCAAAGAGATCGGGAAAAAACTGATAAAAGGCAAAGTCAGGGTAAGCAGCGCAGGGAAAACGCCAACCAGGCTAAACTCCTTCTTGATCACTCACTTGGACGCTCAGAAGTCACGTTATCACGGATAGCAAAACAGAATGAAGAGAGATTGCAACGCAGCTCTTCATTAGCCGCTGAAGCCAGTGCAAAACTTGAAATTATCGATCCACTGTCAATCGCTGTTGCAATGCCACAAGCAGCAACTTCTCCGTTGCTTTATTTACAAGATGTCATTTTGCCCTTTGGTTCCTACTCCCCTATTAGTTTAACCATCAATAATGGTGATCGGCTCGCTATTACTGGTAAAAATGGTAGCGGAAAATCCACCTTATTAAAGGTAATGGCGGGGCTATTGGCACCGATAAAAGGGATCTGCCGCGTAACCTCTTCACATAGTCTGATGGATCAGCACTTTTCATTTCTGGATAAGACACAGTCAGCGCTGTATAACTTTCAATTACAGTCACCAGGCTGGACCGAAGATCGTTACCGTACTCGGCTGGCACAACTACGTATGCGTGGAGAAGAAGCATTAAAACCTGTCAGTTATCTGAGCGGAGGTGAACAACTTAAGGTATCTCTTGCTTGCCTATTTTGTGGGCCTTCCGCACCAGCCTTGCTGCTATTGGATGAGCCGGATAATCATCTGGATATTGAGTCACGAGAATTACTTCAACAAGCATTGCATGATTATACTGGTGCCATGATATTGATTTCCCATGACGACCAATTTCTTGAGGGTGTTGGCAATATGCAGGAGCTAATACTGGGGAAATAGTTCTTAAAGTTGGACAAAATAGCCAGCGATGAAATATCGCTGGCTGTTTATGACTAATTTTAATTATAAACGACCGTGACAATGTTTATATTTCTTACCTGAGCCACATGGACAAGGATCATTTCGTCCGACTTTACGGACACCGCTTGCTATTTGTGCTTCGGCTTCTGACATCAAAGCACCTTGCTCAATTTCATGGCTTAAATGCTGTTGTCTTGCCAGACGTTCTGCTTCCGCACGACGCAGCTGCTCAAGTGCTTCCACTTCTTCTGGCATTCTCACCTGAACTTTGCTCAAAGTGCTGATCACTTCGTATTTCAATGATTCCAGCATATTGGCAAACATAGCGAAAGATTCGCGCTTATACTCCTGTTTTGGATCTTTCTGCGCATAACCACGTAGGTGAATCCCTTGACGCAGATAATCCATCGCAGCCAAGTGCTCTTTCCACAATGTATCCAGCGTTTGCAACATGATGCCTTTTTCAAAATTACGCATCATTTCTGTGCCGACAATTTCTTCTTTCTGTTTGTAAACTTCAATTGCCTGCTCAAGAATACGCTCACGCAACGTTTCTTCATGCAATTCTGGCTCTTTATCCAGCCACTCTTTAATAGGCAGAGCCAAATCAAAGTCGTTGACCAAACGTTCCTGCAAGCCAGCCACATCCCACATCTCTTCCAGAGATTGAGGTGGAATATAAGCATCAATAGTGACTTTAAAAACATCTTCACGGATGCTGGAAATAGTTTCACTGACATCGCTCACATCAAGCAGATCGTTACGTTGTGCATAAATCGCGCGACGTTGATCATTGGCAACATCATCATATTCTAACAATTGCTTACGGATATCGAAGTTACGGCTTTCGACTTTACGCTGAGCATTCGCAATGGCTTTAGTCACCCACGGATGTTCAATGGCTTCACCCGGCTGCATACCCAATTTGCGCATCATTCCTGTAACACGTTCAGAAGCAAAGATACGCATCAGAGAATCTTCCATTGACAGGTAAAAGCGTGAAGAACCCGCATCTCCCTGACGTCCAGCACGACCCCGCAACTGATTATCAATACGACGTGATTCATGGCGCTCTGTACCAATAATATGCAAACCACCTGCTGCCAGTACTGCATCATGGCGCTCTTGCCATGCTGCTTTGATCTGTTCGATTCTTTCTTCTGTAGGTTCTTCCAGCTTGGCAACTTCTGCCTGCCAGCTTCCCCCCAACATAATATCTGTACCACGTCCTGCCATGTTAGTTGCGATGGTTACCGTCCCTGCTTGTCCGGCCTGAGCAATAATATCTGCTTCCATTGCATGGAATTTCGCATTCAGAACATTATGTTCAATCCCTGCTTTTGTCAGTGCGCTGGAAACCAGTTCTGATTTCTCAATTGAGATAGTCCCCACCAATATCGGCTGACCGTTATTTGTACGCTCCTTGATATCTTCAATGATCGCATCAATTTTTTCCGCCTCAGTCATATAAACCAAATCAGGTAAATCCTGACGGATCATCGGACGGTTTGTCGGTACAACAATAGTATCCAGTTTGTAAATAGAACTGAATTCAAAGGCTTCAGTATCAGCAGTACCTGTCATACCTGCCAATTTTTCATACAGACGGAAGTAATTCTGGAAAGTAATGGAAGCCAGCGTTTGGTTTTCATTCTGAATTTCAACACGCTCTTTGGCTTCCACTGCCTGATGCAGACCATCAGACCAACGGCGTCCTTGCATAGTACGCCCAGTATGCTCATCAACAATGATGACTTCACCGTCTTTGACGATATAATCCACGTCACGGGTAAACAGAGCATGGGCACGCAACGCAGCCGTAACATGGTGCATCAGCATAATATTGGTCGGTGAATATAAGGACTCACCTTCATCCATCAACTTAGCGTTCACCAAAAGTTCTTCAATCAGAACCAGGCCTCGCTCGGTAAGGTTAACCTGACGTGTTTTTTCATCAACAGAGAAATGTCCTTCTCCCTGAAAGGTATCTGAATCCTCTTTTTCCTGACGAACTAATTTAGGGATCAGCTTATCTACTTTGATGTAAAGTTCAGAACTGTCTTCCGCTGGCCCGGAAATAATCAATGGAGTACGGGCTTCATCAATTAGGATGGAATCGACCTCATCCACTAAAGCATAATGCAGTTTACGTTGTACCCGCTCTTCCGGACTAAATGCCATGTTATCGCGCAGATAGTCAAAACCGTATTCGTTATTGGTGCCATAAGTAATATCTGCCGCATAGGCTGCACGTTTAGCCGGAGCCGGCATACCCGGCAAATTGATGCCAACACTCAGACCCAAAAATTCAAACAACGGGCGGTTATTTTCAGCATCACGTTGTGCCAGATAGTCGTTCACGGTAACAACATGAACACCGCGTCCACTCAGCGCATTCAGATAAGCAGGCAGCGTTGCTGTCAAAGTCTTACCTTCACCGGTCCGCATCTCTGCAATACAACGCTCATTGAGTACCATACCGCCCAACAATTGCACATCAAAGTGACGCATACCAAATACACGCTTACTGGCTTCACGAACCGTAGCAAAAGCTTCCGGCAGGATCTTATCCAGTGATTCTCCCTCTTTGAGCCGGGCACGGAATTGATCAGTTTTTGCTTTCAGCTCTTCATCTGACAGCTTTTCGAAATCAGGCTCCATACGATTAATAACATCAACCATTTTACGCAAACGGCGCAGAGTACGGTCATTACGGCTACCAAAAATCTTAGTAAGTAATTTAATCAACATAATTAATACATCTCAGATAAGGCCACAGTTGTAGCCAACCAATTGTGTCTTTTATGACTAATATTTCATGACTGCCTATTTATTCAGAAATCAGGCAGACGCATTAAGATAAAGATCTATGGTTAGCCAGAGGCCCGGCCCGAATACCTTGAATTTGAGCAACCCAAAGTGCGGGTGTATGGATGTCAGGAGAGATTGCTGCCACAACTGCAACATCAACCGCAGATTCAAATCGGGTTGGTACTTGTATCAGCATAGAATGTAACGTATCCAGCATTAATTGCTGCATGAATGGCATGGCAATTCGGATACTTTCTTTTGCTTCTTCGTTCCTGACAAGTTCAGTAGTGGAAAAAGCAAAAGAAAGCCGACGAATGACATTGCGGACAGCATGTTGCTGCCAATAATTTAAATAATTAGAAGGTTGACACCGAGAATTTTGTAATTGAAATAAATGCTCAAATGACGAAAGCACCTGATGGTGTTTTCTCTGAGCAGATGAAGTATTCGTATGGAGAATATTTTCTGTCATACTTGCCAGAGCAGGAGGCACACCGATTCCTGTGGCGACCATGCCCAGTAAAAGGTGAGACCAAAAATAACGCCTACCAAATTGTCGCCAAAGATTTAAAATACTCATTAACCCTTCATTAATAAATACGGAACCATCTTCATTATGCGAGATAGCCGCCCACAATCACTAGAGACGTTGTTGTCTGAAACATCATTTGAAAATGCGGCAACTGCTGGAAGCCCACTTCAAACCATTCAACGGCATGCCATTGCATTACTAAAACTCAATCGTACCGTGCTCAGTTTGCTTCCCGTACAACTACGTCCCTGGTGCCGGGTCGCCAATTATCGTAAACAAATTTTGGTACTGGAAGCAGGTAATGCCAGTTGGAAAACCAGACTTTACTATGAAATTCCTATCTTACTTTCAGCCCTAAGATGCGAAATTCTACCATCTTTATCCTCTATCGACATCAGGATTAATCCATCATTAATGGTTAATAGTCGTAATAATGGGCAGAATGTTGAAAAAATCTCAGCAAAAAAACTTAATAATGATAATCGGGATTTATCAATGCGCCAGTTAAGCCATGAAAGTGCAAAAACATTGATAATATTGGCTGAACGCTGCCCTGAAAAATTGAAAAGGAAATTAGAACGATTGGCTGCGCTGGCCGGAGAGAGTACCAGTACAGCCAAGATGAAGGACTAGCGCTGAATAAAAAACATCAGCGAGAAAAGTGTAATAGATAACATAACCCACTGATGAATCATAAGAATATTCTCAATACATATTTTATCAATAACGTTTGTATTAATAACATCTGTATTAATATGCCAACACTGTAGATGGTGCACGGAAAGCCAACGGCATTTCAGTTTCATCTTCAAATGTAACAAATTCCCAGGCACTTTCTTGTGCCAGAACTGCTTGCAGCAATTTATTATTCAATGCATGACCTGATTTAAACGCAGTAAATGCGCCAATAATGTTATAACCACACATAAACAAATCACCGATGGCATCCAACATCTTATGTCGGACAAACTCATCTTCAAAACGCAAGCCATCTTCATTGAGTATGCGGTAATCATCTACCACAATGGCGCAATCAAAGCTGCCACCTAAGCACAAGCCCTGAGATTGCAGATACTCAATGTCACGCATAAATCCAAAAGTACGCGCACGACTAATTTGACGAACAAAAGAGTCCGCAGAGAAATCCAGACTATAACGCTGAGAGCTGGAATCAATAGCGGGATGTTTAAAGTCAATGGTAAAATCCAGACTAAAACCGTGATATGGTGCCAATTCAGCCCACTTATCACCATCTTCCACACGTACTGTATCCTTCATGCGCACAAATTTTTTCGCAACGCTCAACTCTTCAATACCTGCATCTAACAGCAGGAAAACAAATGGGCTGGCGCTACCATCCATAATTGGAATTTCTGGTGCATCAACTTCAATAACAATGTTATCGATACCCAGACCTGCCAATGCCGCATTCAAATGCTCAACAGTTGAAATCCGCACATTCTGTTCATTTACCAGACAAGTGCAGAGCATAGTATCACGCACGGATTTGGCATCTGCCGGAAAATCTACCGGAGGATTCAAGTCAGTACGACGATAGATGACCCCGGTATTAGCCGGCGCTGGACGCATTGTCAATGTGACTTTTTTACCGGTGTGCAAACCGACCCCTGTCGCCTGAGCAATACGCTTTAATGTCCTTTGTTTGATCATCGTTTATATCTCGCAATGTTACCGATCCTGCCAACCACTATAAAATATGATTGGCAGAATATTTTAACACAAAAAGCGGAGAAACCAATTTTTTAGCTATCAATCAGCCTGCTTGCGCAAAAATGCTGGAATATCTAGATAATCAGGTTCCTTACTTGTTTGTGTATTTTGATCATTAACCACTTTTGCAGCAGGTTTATTCTCATCAGACAATGGCGACATTCCACCAGGCATCTGCTGGTAACGACGATCCAATGTATTTGATTGAGATGTTTTGTTGTTAGTCACCAGGGTAATTTCAGGACGTTTATCCATCCCAATACCGGTAGCCACAACAGTGACACGCAGCTCGTCATTCATATCTGGATCCAATGACGTACCGATAACCACCGTTGCATTATCAGAAGCAAATGCACGGATGGTGTTACCGACCGTTTCAAATTCATCCAAACGTAAATCAAAACCTGCGGTAATGTTGACCAGAACACCACGCGCTCCGGACAAATCGATATCTTCCAACAATGGGCTGGAGATAGCCATTTCAGCCGCTTCTTCTGCACGATCTTCACCTTGTGCAATACCTGAACCCATCATGGCATAACCCATTTCAGACATCACGGTACGAACGTCAGCGAAGTCAACATTCATCAGTCCAGGACGGGTGATCAGTTCAGCAATCCCCTGAACCGCACCTTTCAGTACGTCATTGGCTGCACCAAACGCATCCAACAAAGAGATACCACGCCCTAGTACTTTCAGTAATTTGTCATTTGGAATGGTAATCAATGAGTCCACATGTTTGGACAGCTCAGTGATACCCTGTTCCGCGAAGGCCATACGCTTCTTGCCTTCAAAATTAAATGGTTTGGTGACAACAGCAACAGTCAAGATACCAAGTTCTTTGGCAATTTCAGCCACAACAGGAGCAGCCCCAGTTCCTGTACCACCGCCCATACCAGCAGCAATAAACACCATGTCGGCCCCTTCTAGGGCAGTACGCAATGATTCGCGATCTTCTTCCGCCGCTGTACGACCGACTTCAGGGTTTGCACCAGCGCCTAATCCTTTTGTAATGCCGTTGCCAATCTGGATAGTCTGACCGACAGCTGTTTTGCGCAACGCTTGAGCATCAGTGTTAACCGCAAAGAAGTCTACACCTTCAATACGCTCACGCACCATATGTTCAACAGCATTACCGCCGCCACCGCCGACGCCGATGACTTTAATCACCGCGTCATTGGTTAATTCCAGTGGTTCAAACATAATTTCTCTCCGTTTTGTGCCTTTATGTCGAGGCCAGCGTCATTTTCACGGCCTCTGTATAAAAAATCAAAATTCTTTTCTCAGCCAGCTACTGACTTTTTTGAACCAGCCGCCTACTGACGTTCTTTTATCAGCATCAGAATCTCCACCAAGGTGGGATTCTTTGCCATAATGCAGAAGGCCGACCGCTGTTGAGTAGCAAGGCTCCTGCACATAATCTGTCAAGCCGGTAATGTTCAGGGGACGACCAATACGTACTTGAGTATGGAATACCCGTTGAGCACATTCGGCCAATCCATCTATTTGAGCACCCCCGCCTGTTAAAACGATACCTGCGGCCAGATGATGTTTTACTCCCTGCTGACGCAACTGCTCCTGCAATCGCAAAATTTCATCATTTACTAAATTCAGCAGTTCGGTATAACGTGGCTCAATAACCTCAGCCAATGTCTGGCGTTGTAAACTGCGGGGAGGACGCCCTCCCACACTTGGGACTTCGACGCTTTCATCCTTGCTAACTATCGAACCCAACGCGCAACCATGGCGCACTTTGATGGTTTCAGCATCACTTGGAGGTGTACCAAATGCATAGGCAATATCACTGGTAACCACATTTCCTGCATATGGGATCACTTTGGTATGACGCAATGCACCACCTGTGTATACAGCGATATCCATCGTTCCGCCGCCGATATCAACGACACATACGCCTAATTCACGTTCATCTTCTGTCAAAACAGCATAACTTGCTGCTAATCCTGCAAAAATAAGCTGATCAACTTTTAAGCCACAACGCTCAACAGCTTTTACAATGTTTTTCGCCATGTCGTTATGGCAGGTAATCAAATGAACTTTGGCCTGCATCCGCACGCCAGAAAGCCCAACCGGGTTTTTAATCCCTTCCTGATAATCAATAGCGTATTCTTGTGGGATCACATGCAAAATACGGTGTTCATCGCGAACACGAACTGATTTGGCGGTATGGACTACACTGTCCACATCATCCTGTGTCACTTCTTCTTCTGAAATTGGCACCATACCAATCTCATTCTGACAACTAATATGCTTGCCAGATAGCGCCAGATAAACTGAAGATATTTGGCAATCTGCCATTAATTCAGCCTGGTCAATCGCACGCTGAACACATTTAACGACTGACTCAAGATCATTGACACCACCTTTATCCATGCCGCGGGATGGACAACTTCCCACTCCGATAATATTAACCATACCATCGGGCAGAATTTCACCAACCAGGGCAGATACCTTTGCTGTCCCGATTTCAAGGCCAACTACTAATTTTCTGTCCGTTGATTTGATCATCGTTATTCTGCCTGTCTCTGTATTATTGCCAGTCACTATTTATTTTCTTGCCCGTTCATTAAAGCCGGCGCATCAGTTAATAAAGGAGCCCAACCTACCGCAGCACCACTGTCATAACGTAAATCCACATAGGCGACACGTTTTCCCGTGTTTTTCAGCAACACAGGATAAAGTTCAATAAGACGTTGAATTCGTTCTTCTTGATCTTTATTGCCTAATTCCAACCGGATGTCATTATCCAGTACCAGTTGCCAAGCATTACGCGCCGTCATGATCACTGCTTTCAATTTCATTTTATGTGCAGCAAGCTGTACAGCCATCGTGCGATATTCTGCCAATACGACTTTTTCTTTGCCTTCCGGGCCATAGAGCATGGGATAATGTCCCCCGGCGCTACGCTCAATCGGTAAACTGAACACCCTTCCTTCCGCATCCAACATGCGTGTATCATTCCAACGCACATAAGGCACGTATTCTACCAAATGAATTTTCAGTTCATCAGGCCACTGTTTACGTACAGTGACTTGCCTAATCCATGGTAGTTGCTCTATCTGTTCCTGGATGACATTCACATCCTGTGTCATAAATGTCTCAGGCGTTCCCAGTGACAGAATGGCCTGTCTGACATCATCATTCGTGGTGTAATGCCGCTCACCAGTCAACACCAGTTTTGAAAGTGGCAGCCTGTTTGAATCCTTCATCCACTCTAATGTCATCCAGCCTCCCCATGTGATAGTGCCAACCACTATCAAGAAGAAGAGGATCCCAGCCAGATAATAACCATTACTGGGGCGGGAGCTTCTAACTTCAATCTCCCGCGTATTCCGGGCTGCCTGTGACATATCAATCGGCCAGCTCCAGAATTCTCGCGACTAACTGTGAAAAACTTAAGCCTGCCTGACGTGCAGCAATAGGCACCAGACTATGACTTGTCATACCTGGAGAAGTGTTCACTTCTAATAAATAGAAATTGCCATTACCATCATCCATAATATCAACCCGCCCCCAGCCACAGCAGCCCAGCACCTTATAAGCTTTTGATGCAATATCAGCCAACTCCTGCTCTTTTTCTGTGCTCAAACCACTTGGACAGAAATATTTCGTTTCGTTGGAAATATATTTAGCTTCATAGTCATAAAATACTTCCGGTGCCTGAATCCGAATGGAGGGAAGAATCTCATCACCAAGAAATGCCACTGTATACTCAGGGCCAAACAGCCACTTCTCAACCAGTACATCTGCGTCATATTGGAACGCCAGTTCCAATGCACCGCGCAGCTCTGAATAGTCATTCACCTTGGTCATGCCGACACTGGAACCTTCCAGATTTGGCTTAACCATAAGTGGCAGCCCTAATTCTTGAACATATTCTTTGATTCGAAAATCATTAAGTTGTTCAAATTTTTGAGAATTAATCACGACATAAGGAGGAACGGGCAGTTTTGCTCCCTGCCATAACAATTTTGTGCGCAATTTATCCATTGATAAGGCGGATGCCATTACACCGCTGCCGGTATAGGGGATCTGCAAGAATTCCAGTACACCTTGCAATGTACCATCTTCTCCACCACGCCCATGCAGAGCAATAAAGACTTTGCTGAACCCCTCTTCTTTGAGTTTAGTCACATCAACGTATTTTGTATCGACTGAATGTGCATTAATACCTGCTTCTCTCAACCCAGCCAGAACAGTTTGCCCCGATTGCAGTGAAACTTCACGTTCAGCGGAAGTTCCCCCAAACAGAACAGCGACCTTATCAACCATGATGTTCCCCCTCATTAAAAGATGGCTGTAATTTTGTTTCAGCCAAATTGCGCGCTATTTTACCGATATTCCCGGCACCTTGTACTAATACTAAGTCGTTGTTTTCCATTATTTGTGACAACATGACTGAAATTTGTTCCGGTTCTGACACAAATATAGGGTCTAACTTCCCTCGACTTCGGATGGTACGACATAAGGAACGACTGTCCGCCCCCGGAATCGGCGTTTCTCCTGCCGAATACACATCCAGCATTAATAAAACATCCACCTGATTTAAAACATTGGCAAAATCATCATACAGATCACGCGTTCTCGTATAGCGATGAGGCTGGAATACCATGACAATACGTTTATCCGGCCAACCAGTTCGGGCCGCTTTAATTGTGGCATCAACTTCGGTCGGGTGATGGCCATAGTCATCCACCAACATCACACCGCCTTCTTTGCCATTAATGTTCCTAAGGGAAAATTCTCCAAGAAAATCAAAACGACGGCCGGTCCCCTGAAATTCAGCCAGTGATGCCAGAATAGCGGCATCATCAATTCCTTCTTCAGTCGCAACCGCAACCGCGGCAGTGGCATTCAACGCGTTATGTCGTCCAGGTGCATTCAGAACTACATGAAGTTCAGGCGAATCCACGCGGCTGATAGTAAAAAAGCCTTGTGCCCCTTTTTGTTCATAATGGGTAATACGAACATCAGCCTCTTTGCTAAAGCCATAAGTCGTGACATAACGCCCAATGCGGGGAATTAACTCCTTCACAACCGGATCATCGACACACATCACCGCACGGCCGTAAAACGGCAAATTATGCAGGAAGTTGACAAATGTTTGCTTCAGATTTTCGAAATCACCCTGATAGGTATCCATATGATCTGGCTCAATATTAGTCACAACAGCCATCATCGGCTGCAAATGCAGGAAAGAAGCATCGCTTTCATCCGCTTCTGCAATCAGGTAACGGCTAGTACCGAGACGAGCATGAGTCCCCACTGCTTTGACTAATCCACCATTAACAAATGTAGGATCAAGGCCGGCCTGAGCATAGATGCCTGCAATCATCGCCGTTGTCGTGGTTTTGCCATGTGTTCCTGCAATCGCAATCCCATGCCGATAACGCATCAGCTCTGCCAACATTTCTGCACGACGGATAACCGGAATGCGTGCTTCACGGGCAGCAATAATTTCCGGGTTGTCAGCAGGAATTGCAGTAGATGCAACAACGACACTGGCATTACGCACATTTTCCGCTCGGTGATTAAAATAAATGGTTGCTCCCAGAGCAATTAGCTGTTGTGTGACAGGGTTGGGAGCCAGATCAGAACCACTTATTTGGTAACCTTCATTAGCCAACACCTCGGCGATACCACCCATGCCAGCACCACCAATGCCAACAAAGTGGATATGCCTGACTTTTCTCATTTCAGGCACTGAAGCTCTTAATTTCGCCAACTGTTGTATATTCACGTTTTAATCTTCACTCGTTATGTTTACATCACTGTTCTACTGTTATTCAGAACACCTAGTATTCAGAACACATAGAACTATTTAGAGCGGCCTGAATATTTTTCGGCAGCATCAATTAATGCCGCAGCCACTTGTTCAGTTGCATTAATAATGGCAACGGAGCGGGCTTTTTTTGCCATTTCCCGCAATTGCGGCCGCTGCCATTGTTTCAGCAATTCCACCACAGCATCAGCCGTAAATTGGGGTTGTTCGAGTATCTTTGCCGCCCCGGCTTTCTCCAGTGGTAAGGCATTCCAGTATTGTTGACGATCTTTATGCTGAAATGGCACAAAAATCGCAGGTAATCCTGCCGCTGATACTTCACTGACGGTCAATGCGCCGGAACGACATACTACGATATCGGCCCACGCATAAGCCTGCGCTATATCATCAATAAACTCAGTCACTTTGAATTCAGAGTTGACTGCGTTTCCATATTTTTTCTGCGTCTCTTCTTGTGCGCCTTTCCCTGCCTGATGCCATATCGTGATGCTGTCTCCCATGCGGGCAGCCACTTCCGGCATGGTCTGGTTCAAGATCCTCGCGCCCTGGCTTCCCCCAACAACTAACATGCGCACAGGCCCTTGTCTGCCTGCAAGGCGCTCTTCCGGCGCAGGTAATGCCAATACGTCTTTACGCACAGGATTACCAACCACAGGTGCTTCAGGAAATGCGCCCGGAAATGCTTGTAAGACTGTTTTCGCAATTTTCGCCAGCCAGCGGTTAGTCAAACCTGCAATGCCATTTTGCTCATGCAGAACAACCGGAATACCGCACAACCATGCGGCAATGCCGCCCGGTCCCGAAACATATCCCCCCATTCCCAGCACTACGTCCGGCTGATAGCGTTGGAGAATTGCTTTAGCCTGCCGAATCGCCTTAAAAATTCTGACAGGAGCGGCAAGCAGCGCTTTTATCCCTTTACCGCGCAATCCCGAAATTTGAATAAATTCAATATCTATGCCATGTTTCGGAACTAAATCAGCCTCCATGCGATCAGCCGTTCCTAACCAGCGAATATCCCAGCCCTGTTCTTTTAAATAATGGGCAACCGCCAATCCCGGAAACACATGGCCTCCAGTACCGCCTGCCATTACCATTAACCGCCGGTTTTTGCCACTCATTTAGGGCTCCTTACGAACGCCTGTGCTTTTGCCAGACGCACTTCATAGTCAATTCGCAATAATAAAACGATGGCTGTTGACATCACGAGCAAACTCGAACCACCGTAACTTATAAGGGGTAATGTCAGTCCTTTCGTCGGCAACATTCCAGAAGCAGCGCCGACGTTGATAAATGCCTGAAAGCTGAACCAGATACCAATGGCACATGCCAGAAAACCAGCAAAACGCTGATCAAGCTGTAATGCCCGGCGGCCAATCATCATTGCGCGGAAAGCGACGAAGAATACCATTGCCAACACTAAAACCACACCCAAATAACCTAATTCTTCTCCTAAGATAGAGAAAATAAAGTCAGTATGAGCTTCCGGCAGGTATTCCAGCTTCTGAACAGAATTCCCTAGCCCCTGTCCAAAAAAATCTCCACGACCAAATGCCATCAGGGATTGTGTGAGCTGGTAACCACTGCCAAAAGGATCATCCCACGGATTCAGGAAAGAGGTTACCCGGCGCACCCGGTATGGTTCAGCCACAATCAACACGACTACGGCAAAGATCCCGCAGCCAATGATGGCAAGAAATTGCCATAATTTTGCCCCTGCCAAAAACAGCAGAGCCAGTGTTGTCACAAACAGTACTACCACCGTTCCCAGATCAGGTTGTGCCAGCAGTAAGATAGCCAGCGCAATCATGACCCCCATCGGTTTACAGAATCCCCAGAAGTTGTTTCTCACCTCTTCCACTTTTCTCACCAAATAACTGGAGAGATAACAAAAGAGCGATAACTTCGATAATTCCGCTGGCTGAATACGCAGGGGGCCAATCGCTACCCAACGTGATGCGCCATTAACTGAACTGCCAACAAACAACACCACGATCAACATCATGATCGTCATTAATAACATGACGTTGCTGTAACGCTGCCAAAACTCCATCGGAATACGTAGTGTGATAAGTGACAGACTAAACGACAGAATCAGATAAATTGCATCGCGACGCGCAAAGATAAATGGATCTTGTGCAAGGCGCTGACCAACTGGCATTGAGGCTGATGTCACCATCACAAAACCAATCACGGCTAACCCCAATATCATCCAGACCAGGGTACGATCATACATGACGATATCTGTGGGATCTGTCTCCACATTATCCGCCAGCCAACGTTTAAATTTACCAAGGCCTGGAATGGTCATTAACCTAGCTCCTCCGCCAAACGGGCGAATTCACACCCGCGATGTTCAAAACCATTAAACTGATCAAAGCTCGCACAGGCCGGTGACAATAACACCATGTCTCCGGTAATCAATTTCGGTGCAATTTCCCGCATCGCCTGTTCCATCGTATCCGTCAATCTGGATACTTCCGGACGCAGTTGTGCCAACTGATTACCATCACGGCCAAAACAGTAAAGGCGAATGTTATTCCCTAATACATAAGGTCTGAGTGGCGTGAAATCTGCCTCTTTTCCATCTCCTCCCACTAAAAGATAAAGTGTACCTTCCAGGGTCAGACCACTCAGCGCAGCCTGGGTACTGCCTACATTGGTTGCTTTAGAATCGTTTACCCAACGAACACCATTTCTCATGTGTACTACCTGAAAACGATGTGCCAATCCCTGATATGTTCTCAGTGCCCGCAGGCTCGCCTCACGAGGTATGCCTACAGCATCCGCCAGTGCTAACGCTGCAAGTCCGTTAGTGTAGTTGTGTTGTCCGGTCAGACACATTTCCTGTGTGGACAACAGTGGTTGTTGATTGACAACCAATTGCTGATGTTCATTATCAAGTTGATAGTCACCCTGGCCTATTCCAAAACTGATACAACGGCTATCTTTGCCTGCTATTGGCAAAGTCAACTCATCCTGTGCATTCACTACATATACTTTTGCCTGATCATAGATACGCAGTTTTGCTGCACGGTATTGTGCCAATCCTTCAGGGTAACGAACCATATGGTCTTCAGTGACATTTAAAACTGTCGCTGCGGCTGCCCGCAGGCTGTAAGTCGTCTCAAGCTGAAAACTGGAAAGCTCCAGCACATATAGCTGGCACGATGGCTGTTTAGTCGATTGTTTTAACAGCTCTAAAGCCGGGATGCCGATGTTACCACCTACACCAACCTGCCATCCCGCTTCTTTTGCCATTTCACCAACCAGACTGGTCACTGTGCTTTTGCCATTTGAACCGGTAATAGCCACAATTGGTGCTGTTGCTTCACGACAAAACAGTTCAATATCTCCGACAATTTCAACCCCGGCGTCAGCCGCTGCCCGCAATTCAGGTGTTGCCAGTGCAATACCAGGGCTGGAGACAATTAAGTCAGCTTCCATCAACCATTGTGTATTGAAACTGCCTGTATGACATTCAACGTTATCAGCTAACTTATCCATTCCCGGCGGCATACTACGGGTATCTATCACACGTGGCGTCACACCACGCGCCATGAAAAAATCGACACAAGAAAGTCCGGTTAACCCTAATCCAACTATGACAACTTTTTTACCCATGTAGTCAGGGGTAATATAGTTAGGAGCAATATAATTAGGAGCTGTGTTGTTAGTCATATAGCCTGTCATGATTAACGTACCTTTAATGTTGCCAGACCAATCAGCACCAGCATCAAAGAAATAATCCAGAAACGCACAATAACCCGCGGTTCTGGCCAGCCTTTCAGTTCATAGTGGTGATGAATAGGTGCCATGCGGAAAATACGCTGCCCTCGTAACTTGAACGAACCAACTTGCAAAATGACAGACAGCGTTTCTACAACGAATACTCCGCCCATAATGACCAACAGGAATTCCTGACGCAGTAATACCGCAATGGTTCCCAGTGCCCCACCTAAAGCCAATGAGCCAACATCTCCCATAAATACTTGTGCTGGATAAGTGTTAAACCACAAGAAACCCAGTCCTGCCCCGACAATTGCAGTACAAACAATTACCAGTTCACCTGCACGGCTTAAATATGGAATATGCAGATAGTTAGCGAAATTAACATTACCTGTCGCCCATGCCACCAATGCAAAGCCGGCTGCTACAAACACTGTTGGCATAATTGCCAGTCCATCCAGACCATCCGTCAGGTTAACGGCATTACTGGTACCTACAATTACGAAATAAGTCAGCAGGATATACAGCAGACCAAGCTGCGGCATCACCTCTTTGAAAAATGGTACAACCAGTTGTGTCGCGGGTGTATCTTTACCAATGCTGTACATTGTAAATGCCACACCCAGTGCCAGTACGGACTGCCAAAAATATTTCCAGCGAGCAATCAACCCCTTGGTATCTTTACGAACAACTTTTCGATAATCATCAACGAATCCTACGATGCCGTAACCAAGCAGAACCACCAGTACGCACCAAACGTAAGGATTATCCAGACGTGCCCATAGCAGAACAGAAATGGTAATGGAGAACAGGATCAACAACCCGCCCATAGTCGGTGTTCCGCGCTTACTTAAATGGGATTCTGGCCCGTCATTGCGCACAACCTGACCAATCTGTAATCTTTGCAGGTAAGCAATTAAAGTTGGTCCCATCCACAGCGCAATAAACAGTGCAGTCAGCAAGCCGACAATGGCTCTAAACGTCAGATAGGAAAAGACGTTAAAACCGGTGTGATATTTAACTAGATATTCGGCCAGCCAAACTAACATTGGAAGTTCTCCTTCAATGAGTTCACTACCTCTTCCATTTTGGTACTGCGTGAACCTTTAATTAATACAGAAATCGTTTCGTGTTTTTTCAGTAAAGAAAGCAGCACTGCAACTAATTCAGCCTTGTTTGCAAAATGCTGCCCCCGGCCACTTGCATCAGAGATATGTACACTTAAAGGTCCGACGCTAATGAGTTGATCGATGTTTGTAGATGCGATGGCTTCACCAACCTGATGGTGACATTCAACCGCCTGTTCTCCCAATTCCCCCATATCGCTGACAACCATCACGCGATAGCCGGGCATCCGGGACAATACTTGCGCTGCGGCAATCATAGAACCCGGATTGGCATTATAGGTGTCATCCAACACCATTTTTCCTTCGGCCAAATGAACAGGGAATAAACGCCCCGGAACAGCTTTCAACTCCAATAGGCCAGCGTGAATGTTATCGAGGGAGGCCCCTACAGAAACCGCCAGCGCACTGGCAGCTAACACATTGGTAATATTATGTTTTCCGGGTAGCGGTAATATGACGTTACGGCTTCCAATTGGCGTATGCAGACAAAAATGCGTTTCCAACAACTGCTCTTGAATATCTGTCGCGTAAAAATCAGCTTCTGCTGTCGGGGTAATAGAAAAACGCCAGACTGTCTGTTGCTCACTGATAGCCTGCTGCCAGTTATGCCAATCATTGCTCTCCAGATTGATAATGGCGGTTCCCGTTGGTGAAAGCCCTATAAAAATTTCACCTTTTGCTTTTGCAACTCCCGCCAACGAGCCAAATCCTTCCAGATGAGCAGAAAACAGGTTATTTACCAATGCACTCTCAGGGCATACCATTTCTGTGGTATAAGCAATTTCACCAATGTGGTTAGCGCCCAACTCAATCACGGCAAATTGATGTTCCTGAGTGAGTCTGAACAAGGTTAATGGCACACCGATATCGTTATTGAAATTCCCTGCGGTATACAGCGTATTACCACATTGACGCAAAATCGCTGCGGTCATCTCTTTCACCGATGTTTTGCCGGAAGAACCGGTCAATGCAACAACTCGCGCATTACTTTGCTGGCGAACCCAACTTGCCAGTTTGCCCATTGCCAAACGGGTGTCCTGCACGATCACTTGCGGACAATCAACATCAAGAGGTCGGCTAACCAATAATGCTCCTGCTCCCCGTTTCGCAACATCAGCCGCGAAGCGATGGGCATCAAAGTTTTCCCCTTTTAAAGCAATAAACAGATCACCACGAACTATTTTACGGCTATCAGTTTCTACAGACCGAATCTGAGTGGTAGCAGCCTGCTGTTCAGAAACACAATGTCGCGTTCCTTCGGTAACTTGTACCAGTTGCTGTAGTGTCAATGGGATCATGCGGCCACCCCCAATAAACGCGCAACCGTCAGGCGATCTGAATAATCCAGCCGACGATTACCCACTAATTGATAATCCTCATGGCCTTTACCTGCTACCAGCACAACATCTTCCTCACCCGCCTGCATAATGGCACTAGTGACAGCTTCAACACGCCCATGAATAACCATTGCACTTCCTGGGTTGATAAAACCCGCCAAAATATCCGCAACAATAGACTGAGGTTCTTCACTACGAGGATTATCGTCAGTAACAACAACCCGGTCAGCCTCTTGTTCTGCAACACCTCCCATCAGTGGACGTTTGCCTTTATCGCGATCTCCGCCACAACCAAATACACACCAAAGCTGCCCCTTACAATGCAACCGTGCAGCAACCAGCGCTTTTTCCAATGCATCTGGAGTGTGGGCATAATCCACGACAACCGTAGGCTGACCTGATGCCGAAAAAACCTCCATACGTCCACAGACTGGCATCAGACAAGATGATGTCTTCAACAATTTTTCCAATGGGTATTGCAGTGATAATAGCGTTGCAAGCGCCAATAGCAGATTGCTAACATTAAAGGCCCCCATCAGAGGACTTTCGATTATTCCTGCTCCCCAACTAGAGGTAAATGCAATGGAGGCACCTTTATCGTGATAACGAATTTCCTCCGCAGATAACCAACGTCCCTGCCAACTTTCCGGCAAACGATTTTCCATCGTGACAGCAACGGCTTCTGGCAGACAAGAGAGCCATTTCAGCCCAACCTCATCATCGGCATTAATAATTTTCTGTTTGACTTCATGGTTACTAAACAATAACCATTTGGCTTCTTCGTAATTTTTCATGTCACCGTGATAATCAAGATGATCACGGCTTAAGTTAGTGAAAACAGCAGACTGAAAAGGTAATGCAGCTACTCGCCCTTGCACCAGACCGTGTGAAGAAACTTCCATTGCTGCAAAAGTTGCTTGCTGATCGACGAGCTGTTGTAAATCAAGCTGAATATCAACGGCGGAGCCTGTGGTATTTTCACTGGGAACGGTCATACCTAGCAGGCCATTCCCTACCGTACCCATTACCGCACTGGTTTCTCCAAGAGCTTGACTCCACTGTGCCAATAATTGTGTTGTCGTGGTCTTACCGTTGGTGCCCGTCACACCTACCAGTTTTAATTTATTACCTGGATGTTGATAAAATTCACCTGCCAATTTCGACAGTTTATTATTTAAATCATCAAAATAGATAACCGGAACACCGTGTATTTCCTGAATGGTGCCGTTATCCGCTTCACCCTTCGCTTCAGCGATCACCGCAGCGACCCCTTGAGCGATGGCTTGAGGAATGTATTTTCGACCATCTGCCTGATGCCCTTTAACCGCAACAAACAGATCTCCGGCAGCCGCTTTGCGGCTATCCAATGTCATTTCTCGCAGCGGAAGCTCAGGAGCATCAACTCCCCAAAGAGCCAATAAATCGCGTAAATTACGATCTTCCACTTTTATCCTCTTTATTTATTCGTCACAAATTAGTTATTAACCACGAACTCTTTTTTATCGTCCGCAGGCAATGCATCAGGCTCGACGTTCATCGTACGGAGAACACCACTCATGATGTTGCCGAAAATAGGCGCTGAAACTGCACCGCCATAATATTTACCTGCTTGTGGATCATCGACAATCACAACCAGTGCAAAACGTGGGTTACTCGCAGGCGCAACTCCTGCGGTATAAGAGATATATTTATTGACATACTTGCCATCCGACCCGACTTTTTTCGCCGTACCGGTTTTGATTGCAATGCGGTAACCTTTTATCGCCGCACGTACCCCGCCTCCACCAGGCAATGCCACACTCTCCATCATGTGCACCACTGTGCGCATGATATTCTCAGGAAATACTCGAGTACCCGGAACTGGGGGATCGACCTTAGTAATTGATAAAGGGCGATAAATACCTAAGCTGCCTATTGTTGCGTAGACTCGCGCTAACTGTAACGGTGTTACCATCAGCCCGTAGCCGAAAGAAAAGGTGGCCCTCTCAAGATCAGACCACCGTTGTCTATTTTTTGGAAATACACCACTCTTTTCTCCGACCAACCCCAAATCGGTCGGTTTTCCCATCCCAAAGCGGTAATAAACATCTACCAGCTCCGAGGCAGGCATCGCTAACGCCAGTTTAGAAACACCAACGTTACTCGACTTCTGTAAAATCCCCGTGATGGTTAACTCAGGACGTGGAGCTACGTCTTTGATTTCATGTCCTCTCGAACCATACATCAATCGGTAAGGTCTGGTATCCAACACGGTATTTTCTTTAACAATGCCACTATTCAGCGCACTCATCACAACCAACGGTTTCACTGTAGAACCGGGTTCGAACATATCAGTAATGGTACGATTACGCATGGCATCTTTTGGCGTTCCCGCCAAATTATTCGGGTTATAAGACGGGCTGTTTACCATTGCCAACACTTCGCCGGTGTTAACGTCTACCAATACGGCAGAGCCAGATTCCGCCTTGTTAAGTACCACAGCTTTCATTAATTCCCGATAAACCAAAGTCTGAAGACGCTCATCAATACTGAGAGCCAAATCATGAGCAGCTTTTCTGTCTACAGATGAAACATCTTCAATGACTCGCCCGGTGCGATCTTTACGAACAGTCCGGCTTCCCGGCTTACCTGTCAGCCAGCTATCGAAACTCTTTTCCACCCCCTCAATACCATTGCCATCAATATTGGTCACACCAATAATATGTGCAGTCACCTGCCCTGCCGGATAATAACGGCGGGACTCCTGGCGCAGATAGATACCCGGCAGTTTCAGTTTTCCAACATAATCACCAATAGAGGTATTAACTTGACGAGCAAGATAAACAAAACGCCCTTTAGGATATTCATTGATTTTACTGGTTAATTGATCAAGAGGAATGGAGAGCGCATCAGCTAACGCCTGCCAACGGGTGTCATCCGTAATACCGCCTTTTTCAAAGATTTCTTTGGGATCTGCCCAGACAGCATCTACAGGTATACTGACTGCCAGTGGGCGCCCATTACGATCGTTAATCATGCCACGGGCAGTCGGAATAGATTGGACACGCAGAGAACGGGAATCCCCTTCTTTCACCAAATGGTCAGGATTAATGATCTGCAAATAAGCCACTCGAATCAAAAGCCCGATTAAAGCAAGCGAAATGCCTCCACACAGCAAGACAAAACGCCATCTGACAAAACTGGCTTTATCTTCTTGTTTTTTCAACTTTAAAGAGCGTGCAGCTTTCATCGCCTACCTTTTAGTTGTCAACTGGACTTATTGAGTAATCACAATGTTTTCTTGTACCGGATCGACATGTTGCATATGAAATTTTTCAGTCGCTATAGATTCGATCCGACTGTGGTCACCCAATGCATTTTCTTCAAGGAGCAAGTTACGCCATTCAATATCCTGAGCATCAATCTGAATTGCCTGACGTTCTTTCTCCGCAGTCAATAAGCGGGTCTGATGGGTGACCGTCACAACACTGATCGCTGAAATCACTACAGCCACCAGTAAAATCAATGGGATTTTGGCATTGCGGATTAAATCGCTGCCAATGACTCCCACTAATCCATGACGTTCACCTGCCATTATTCACCTGCCTTTTCAGCAAATCGCAATACCGAGCTTCTTGCTCTCGGATTGGTTGCCACTTCATCCCCAGAGGGTTTCAACCTGCCAATTGATTTCAGACTACGCCCCCCTAGTGCTTTTAATTGCACTTCTGTAAGAGGCAAACCTGCTGGAACCTGTGGCCCCTGACTATGTTGCTGGATAAAGCGTTTCACTATGCGATCTTCCAACGAGTGGAAACTGATGACTGATAATCGCCCTTGTGGTGCTAAAACTTGTAATGCACCTTCCAATGCACGTTCTATTTCTTCCAGTTCACTGTTAATGTAGATCCTGATAGCCTGAAAACTGCGTGTCGCAGGATGCTTATGTTTCTCCTTAATTGGACTGGCCTGAGCAATTAGCTCTGCCAATTCTCTAGTCCGCGTAATGGGTTCTACCTGATTGCGAGCAACAATGGCTCTCGCAATTCGTTTGGCAAAACGTTCTTCACCAAAAGTTTTCAGTACCCACGCAATATCATCTGCTTCAGCCTTCATTAACCATTCTGAGGCTGATTGTCCCCGGGTAGGATCCATCCGCATATCCAGAGGCCCATCACGCATAAATGAGAAACCACGCTCAGGATCATCCAGTTGCGGTGAAGACACCCCTAAATCCAGCAAAATACCATCAATTTTTCCAACCAGACCTGCATCTCTTACATAAGTAGCCAAGTCTGAAAATGGCCCATGAGTAATAGAGAAACGCAAGTCAGTAATTGTTTTTGATGCTTCAATAGCCTGCGGATCGCGATCTATTGCCATCAAACGACCATTCGGTCCCAACTTTGATAAAATCAGGCGAGAGTGTCCCCCTCGCCCGAATGTTCCATCAATATAAATTCCATCTTCCCGGATATTCAGTCCATTGACAGCTTCATCCAGTAATACACTGGTGTGCTTAAAATGACTATTTGCCATGTTTATAGTGATAAATCCTGTAGCCTTGCTGATAAAGGTTCATGTGTAGATTGTTCAGCAGCGATATCACTCTGTACCTGCTGATACCAGACTTGCTCATCCCACAATTCAAATTTATTAAATTGCCCAACCAGCATGACTTCTTTTGTTAGCCCTGCATGCTGACGCAATGTATTGGCTAACAAAAGACGCCCTGCACTGTCCATTTGGCATTCACTAGCGTGTCCTAATAACAAACGTTGAACACGACGTTCGGCTGGGTTCATGCTGGATAAGCGAGATAATTTTTCTTCGATGATTTCCCATTCGGGTAATGTATAGAGCAACAGACACGGTTGATGAAGATCAATTGTACAAACCATTTGACCTTTTGATTCCGTATTCAGTGTTTCCCTATATCGGGCAGGTACAGTAAGTCGCCCTTTAGTATCGAGATTAACCAGCGTTGCTCCACGAAACATACTCAGGTTACCCCTTGGTGGCCCAAATCTCCACATTATCCCACAAATCACCACAATTAAGAGTTTACGGATGGTATGAAAACCTTGTCAAGCCAGAGCCGAAGTGCTTTAGCTAGATTTACAGAAAGATTTAAGAGAGAAAAAGAAGGATTTTTCAGATTTGGTAATCTTAATAAAATATAACACTATGATAAATATGAATTATTTAATGATACTGACGGGGTTAATCTGAAAAAATTTTTTTAGAGCAAATAATTACTACTTAAATTAATTTATGTAATCTATATCGCATTATTGCCCAATTGTTAATCAGTGGTAATCTATCAATAATAAAAATATACACAAGTTAAAATAGTATAAAAAGTAATAATAAAATGAAATAAAATAGAATACCAAAAACCACAATTATTTTAATATCAATCAAATAGAATACTTTCTTTCATTAAAGAAATAACATTCATTTATAATGTTATTTTAAAAGAAAAAATCTATTTTTTTTACCTTCAATAGCATGTTAGCCATTTTTTCACTCATAGATTTTTGTTTAGAAAAATTTTAGTCAGAATAATCTCAAAATTAAGTCAACGAACCCATTTAAATGATTTTAGGTACATGATATAGCACCCTCATATTACATGAGGGCACACAGTCAGATTTTACGGCTCAAACTTCCGCGGCGACATAAATGACGGCGCATACGTGTCATTCCCGGAGCGGGTCTCTGTTTTTCATCCAGACTGGCTAATACCAGCGACAGAGCCTGTTCGGCAACATCACGATGGCGTTGTGCCACTGATAATACCGGACATTCAAGAAAATCGAGTAATTCATGGTCACCAAACGTTGCAATGACCAATTGCTCTGGCAATCGTCCACTGCGCTTAAGAATGGTATCCATCACTCCCTGGAGCAAGGCAAATGAAGTTGTGTATAACGCCTGAGGCACTGGATTATTTTCCATCCATGAAGCAAAAACTTCTGCGGCGGCTTCACGTTCATAACTGTTCGCATAAAGATAGTTTACTTTACGCGGATCATTTTCCCATGCTTCGCGGAATCCCTGCTCGCGTAAAAAGCTAACTGATAATTCAGGCAGTGCTCCCAAATAAAGAACAGATTCTGACGGGAATTGGCGCAATTCTTGGGCCAGCATTTTTGCATCTTCAAGATCATCTCCGACAACACTGACAAAATGTTCACTATCCAATGCACGATCAAGCGCGATAATCGGCAGAGAGCGATTTGCCCAACGTTGATAAAATGGATGTTCAGGAGGAAGAGCGGTGGAAACAATAATAGCGTCCACTTGTCGTTGCAAAAGATGTTCAACGCAACGCATTTCATTATCTGGCTGATCTTCAGAACAGGCTATCAATAACTGATATCCGCGTTGCCGTGCCTGACGTTCAAGATAGTTGGCAATACGGGTATAGCTTGTGTTTTCCAAATCCGGTATCACTAAACCTATTGAACGGGTACGCCCCGCCCGAAGACCAGCGGCAACAGCATTAGGATGGTAGTTATGCTCCCTGACCACTGCCATCACTTTTTCTACTGTCTTATCGCTGACACGATACTGTTTGGCTTTACCATTGATAACATAACTGGCCGTAGTACGTGAAACACCTGCTAAGCGGGCGATCTCATCCAGTTTCACATTAACCCCTCAGTAATATGATAGAAAAAGCCCTACTTTACAGTAGGGCCCGGTAAATATCTGTATATTAATCCGCATATTGCGATCTTTCATCGCATAATTTTCTCACCACGGCTGACACCAACAATACCTGAACGTACCACTTCCACGATTTCTGCAACCTCTCGCACAGCATCAAGAAACGCATCCAGTTTTTCGCTCGTGCCCACCAACTGGACGGTATACAACGTTGAAGTGACATCAACGATCTGCCCGCGAAAGATATCTGTGCTACGTTTGATTTCTTCACGGCCATATCCACTGGCCTGCAACTTCGCCAGCATAATTTCACGTTCAACATGAGCACCGGCAGTTAACTCATTGACACGTAGAACATCCACCAGCTTATGTAATTGTTTTTCAATCTGTTCTAGTACCTTAGCATCGCCTTTGGTTTGAATAGTCATGCGTGACAAAGTTGGGTCTTCCGTTGGGGCCACTGTCAGACTTTCAATATTATAGCCACGTTGGGAAAACAACCCCACCACACGAGACAATGCTCCCGATTCGTTTTCAAGTAATACAGACAAAATCCGGCGCATGATCAGGTCCTCTCTGTTTTGCTTAACCACATCTCATCCATTGCTCCACCCCGGATCTGCATTGGATAAACGTGTTCTGTTTCATCAACGGTAACATCAACAAAAACCAGACGCTGGTTTTCAGTCACTTCACGCAAAGCCTGAGTCAGTTTACTTTCCAGTTCATCATACGTTCGGATGGATACACCAATGTGACCATAAGCCTCTGCCAATTTGACGAAATCAGGTAGTGACTCCATATAGGATTGGGAGTGGCGACCGGCATAAATTATATCCTGCCACTGTTTCACCATCCCTAAAAAACGGTTGTTTAAGTTCAGCACCAGCACCGGTAAACCATACTGTAATGCAGTGGACAGTTCCTGGATATTCATCTGAATACTGCCATCTCCTGTCACACATACCACGGTCGCTTCCGGTTTCGCCAGCTTAACACCCAGTGCTGCCGGCAAACCAAATCCCATGGTGCCTAAGCCACCGGAGTTAATCCAGTGTCTTGGCTCATCAAATGGATAATGCAGGGCAGCGAACATCTGATGCTGGCCTACATCTGATGCGAGATAAGCTTTCCCTTCGGTCAGGCGATAGAGGGTTTCAATCACCGCCTGCGGTTTTATTTTCGGACTGGTACGATCATAATCAAGGCACTTGCGGCTACGCCACTGCTCAATGGAAAGCCACCAATCTTTTATGGCATCTGGGTCTTGTGCATCTTCCGCTGTATCCAACAACTCCAGCATTTGACCAAGTACCTGTCTGGCATCACCCACAATCGGAATGTCAGCCGTTACAGTTTTAGAAATCGATGTCGGATCGATATCAATATGTAATACCGTCGCTTTCGGGCAATATTTAGCAAGATTATTGGTAGTACGATCATCAAAACGCACCCCCACAGCAAAAATAACATCAGAATTGTGCATTGCTTTATTGGCTTCAAACGTGCCATGCATTCCCAACATTCCCAGACTCTGCCGGTGAGTCGCAGGAAAAGCACCAAGCCCCATCAGCGAACTGACAACAGGAAGATGAAAACGCTCTGCCAGTTTCAGCAATTGCGGTGAACACCCTGAACTGATGGCACCACCGCCCACATACAGCACTGGTTTTTTCGCATCCAACAGTGTTTTCAGCGAACGCTTAATCTGTCCCTTATGCCCCTGTATCGTGGGGTTATAAGAACGCATACTGATTTTTTCTGGATAAACATAGGGAAATTTCAGTGCTGGATTGACGGTATCCTTAGGAAAATCAATAACAACTGGCCCTGGACGACCGCTTGCCGCCAGATAGAAGGCTTTCTTGATTGTACTTGGGATATCTTCTGCTTTCTTCACCAGAAAACTGTGCTTTACGATAGGACGAGAGATCCCTACCATATCACATTCTTGAAAAGCATCATTACCTATCAGAGAACTAGGCACCTGGCCAGACAGCACGACCATCGGAACTGAATCCATATAGGCTGTTGCAATTCCCGTGATAGCATTGGTTGCTCCTGGCCCTGAAGTGACCAACACAACCCCTGTTTTTCCCGTTGAACGAGTATATCCATCTGCCATATGAACAGCACCCTGTTCATGACGCACCAGAATATGCTCTATTCCCCCAACCGTATGCAGGGCATCATAAATATCCAAAACTGCCCCGCCCGGATAACCGAATACATGTTCAACGCCCTGATCGATTAACGATCTGACGACCATTTCGGCTCCTGACAACATCTCCATTGAGTTTGCCTCCAGGCTCTGTTTGCAAGTTAATGTCAGAATTTCATAAGGTCATCATGAGAAACAACCTTACTTATTCCATTTCTTATTTATATAAAATGAATATTTAATAAGCGTACTTAATCATGCTCATTTCATGAATACATTGAACCATTAACATAACGTTAGATACCAAGGTTATCAAACATCAATTCACATACTGAAAACATTTTTTTAATAAAGATATTGCCATTGAGCTAATTTGAACCAGAAACTACCGTGTTTTTATGCTATATTTTCAATAACCTTTTTTGCTATTTCTTTTCAATCCCGATACATAGATTCAATTTCACTCTGATAATGCTGTGAGATCACTTTGCGCCGCAATTTTAGTGTTGGTGTTAATTCACCTTTTTCCATGGAAAAAGCCTCTGGCAACAGAGTAAAACGTTTCACCTGGTGGAACTTCGCAATATTTTTTTGTAATTCTTTCAGGCGTTGTTCAAATAACTCGATAACCTGATGATTACGCAGTAACTCAAGACGACTGTGATAATGGAGATTAATGGATTTTGCATAATCCTCCAGCGCTTCATAGCTAGGAACAATCAGTGCAGAAACAAACTGACGGGTATCAGCAATAACAGCAATATGTTCAATAAAACGATCCTGACCTAACGTCCCCTCAATCAATTGTGGAGCAATATATTTTCCCGTTGATGTTTTCATTAAATCTTTCAGGCGTTCTGTAATGAACAAATTACCTTTATCATCTATCCCTCCTGCATCTCCGGTGCGCAGCCAACCATCTTCGGTGAAAGCATGAACAGTGTCTTCCGGCCGGTTAAAATATCCCTTCATCACGATTGGGCCACGAACCTGAATTTCGCCCTCAGTACTAATACGAACATCGACTCCGGGTAATGGGCTACCAATCGAACCTAACAGATAATTTTTTTCTTCCCAACAGGAAACGGTGGCACAAGTTTCTGTCATACCATAGCCATACTTGATATTGAGTCCAACAGACAAGAAGAAATGCATGATGGAATCGTCAAGGCGTGCTCCCGCAACTGGCAGAAAACGGATCCGGCCTCCCAATATTTGACGAAGTTTGTCCAATACCAACCGATCTGCCAGTTTTTCGCCACATAAAGAAAACGGGCACCCTTTCTTACTGTTTAATTGACGTAACCAACGACTTTCACCCCGTTTGATTGCCCAGTGAAAAATCATTCTGCGCCAAAACGGAGCACGGGAAACTTTTTCAAAGATTGCGCTATATACTTTTTCATAAAAACGAGGGACAGAGCACATCACTGTCGGTTGCACATCAACCATCGCCTCACGCACAAAATTTGTGTCAGTCAGATAAACATTCAAAGCGCCTGTATGCATGACGTAATAACTCCATGCACGCTCAAAAATATGAGATAAAGGCAGAAAGCTCAGAGATACATCCTGTTCAGTCAATGTTAATCGCTGGTCATGCAGATAGAGTTGAGCAGCCACATTCTGGTAATCCAGCATGACACCTTTAGGCTCTCCTGTTGTGCCTGAGGTATAAATCAGAGTGAAGAGATCACGCAAATTCTGCCCTGCGATACGGTTATCGAGTTCAGATTGATATTGTGACCAATCGGTCGCAATAAATGTTGATAAATACAACGCTTGCGGACATTCCTGCAAATCAACAGATTCATCCAATACAACCAGATGATTAAGCTGCGGACACAACGCTATCAGGGTCACCGCAACATCATATTGTTCCTGCCCTCCAACGAATAGTACCCGTACACCGGCATCATTAAGAATAAATGCAGCCTGATCACAGCTACTGGTGGAATAAAGCGGTACAGTGACAGCACGTAGCTGTAAGATAGCCAGATCTGCCAATGACCATGCCATTGAGTTATGCGCAAAAATACCGACTTTTTCCTGAATTTCCACACCAAGCGACAACAAGGATTTTGCGATAGATTTTGTTTTCCTATCGACATCCTGCCAGCTCATTTCAAACTGTTCTGATGGTGACCATTGGCGGAATGCAATCTTTTCAGGATACTTGCTGATTTGCTGCTGTAATCGCGTGATCAAGTGATAAGAGTGCAAAGAATTTGTTATCACAATATATTCCTGTTCTAAATCTTCGGTTCATCATATTCAGCAAAGATAACTGACTACTTTTCAGCTTACATGTGTTAGCTATTTTCGCGCAGTCTACCCATTCCTGATGAAAGGGGGAAGAATATTTTTAAGATCTTCTCCCCCCTGACGGGGGAAGTTTGCAGGATTTACCAGATAACTATAGATATGTAGAGTTAATTACCACCTTATTCCTGCTCACTAAGATCTCTTAGTA
Organism: Xenorhabdus sp. SGI246; assembly: GCF_040838225.1. NCBI lineage: Bacteria > Pseudomonadati > Pseudomonadota > Gammaproteobacteria > Enterobacterales > Morganellaceae > Xenorhabdus > Xenorhabdus sp. SGI246. The sequence continues at coordinate 10,078 of NZ_JBFPEZ010000004.1, read as the reverse complement.
ACGATTTCATCCATTGGTGCCCTTTATCTCTGTTCATAGAAGCGTGCCATATTAAATAACAAGGACAAGAAATGTTACTATTGGACAGCGATACTGCTCGTATATTTAATTGTTTGGAATAGTGTTCAACCATCCATTTAGGCGCTATAGCAACCAAATAAGTCTGAGATACAATGTTGAGAACACTATTTAAATCTGTTCCCTGATAAGAGATCGAATCCAATAATTCACTATTTTCATAGTAAGGTTTACTGAATGAATCAGTATTATCTAATGTCACAATCGCATGTCTCTCCTCCAGCAATTGCTGTTGATTGATACATTCACTAATTCTGGGATGTTTTTGGGAAACAGCCAGAACCAACTCGTCATTAAATAATGGGAAATGCTGAAAATCAGGATGTTCAAATTTGGTATAACTGATAACAAATTCTATTTCCTGATATTTTAATTGCCTCTCAACATTGTCGCTAATTTGTGTTTTAATCACCACATCAATATTCGGAGAGTGTTTTTTTATTTCTCCAACAATTTGAGCAGCTAAACGGATATCAAGTGGGCTGCAAATAGAAAGATTAAATATTCTTGTACTATTATCGGGATCAAATCCGGCACCGGGTAATTCATTATGCACAATCTGAAGTGCCTGCCTAAGTGGCCCGAAAAGCTGCTTTGCCCTTGCTGTTGGCTGAATTCCCCGCCCATGCCGTACAAATAACTCATCATCAAACATCGTTTTTAAGCGGGAAACTGCGTTACTGACCGCTGGTTGTGACATACCTAATGCCTGAGCCGCGCGTGTAATATTCTGCATTTGCATAACAGCATTAAAAACAGTAAGCAAATTAAGATCTACACTACGCAATTGAACTTCACATGGTTCTTTTCTTCCCATACCTGTAGTTACTGAGTTGTATCCAGCCATTATTTAATTTCACTCCACTATATTTATTGCAACGTTCTCATTAAGGAATAAATATTGGCAACTTTACCATGCAAAATTCCAACATTTTAAAAAGCCATATCAATTAATGAGAGCATTTACTCAATTAGTTATCATTTAATTGAGATTGTTCATTGTACAAGAAATATGCATACGACATATTCTTATCTATACCCTATGAGTTTCAATTTACTTTAGCAAAGTAGGTATAAAAAGCCGTCGATAATAACAGGATAACAATCATAAATAATTCAATAGAAAATGATTGTATTCCAATTACCAAACCTATATGGGCTAAAACCAACCTTTTATATATCGCTAAAATTCATCAAAAATAAACTGTCTATCATAAATTAATATCTATAACTATTTTCAGAAAGTTTATTCCTGTAAAAATCGCTTTCAGAAAAGCTAATGATTGATATTAATAAAAATGAAAAAAAACAAAAATAAAAAATACAAGTAATTACTATTACTAATTTTTTATTTTTATTAGTATGTAAATTATAAATATAGTTATTATTTATATATCTAAGAACACCATAGTGAGTATTCATTTCATCCCTGTCTCTTCAATGAACATCTGTGTAAAAGCACAAACATTATATCTATTATCCATTAAGGCCGGATTTTACTTCATATATTGATATGAAAAATAGATAAAAGCATCGCTAAAAATGTAAAAAATAGTCACTAAGGCTAAATGAAGGTCAAAAAAGGAACTGTCAATGAATATTATTTATTCTTACGTCATTATTTATGCTGCTTGACATTGTTTTGCAGATAACGTATCAATAAATATATCGAACCGATAATACTCGTTTAACAGATTTTCAAAGGTTGACTTACATGATTCACAATTTCCGCCTACTAAGCCTACTACTCATCGCCTTTAATGTGCGCGGTATGCTGGTAGACTGAATTCTAAGTTAACTTTTACCAGAGATAAAAAAACCCGCGCCGTGCGCGGGTTTTTTTATACCGGCTCGGCGCTCTAAATCTCATCACGACAGCCAATTGACAGGAGCACAACATGAGCCAGCAAGTCATTATTTTCGATACTACTCTGCGTGACGGAGAACAGGCATTACAAGCCAGTTTAAGTGTAAAAGAAAAACTACAAATCGCTTATGCATTGGAAAGACTGGGCATTGATATTATTGAAGCCGGCTTCCCGGTTTCCTCTCCGGGGGATTTTGAATCAGTCCAGACTATTGCCCGTGAGATTAAAAACAGCCGCATTTGCGCATTGTCCCGCTGTGTTGATGATGATATTGACATTGCGGCTGAAGCTTTGAGAGTTGCAGAAGCCTTTCGGATACATGTGTTTTTAGCCACCTCCAACCTGCATGTCGAACATAAATTAAAAAAAGGGTTTAACGATGTTGTCGAAATGGCAGTTCGCTCTATCAAACGCGCACGCAATTATACCAATGATGTCGAATTTTCCTGTGAAGATGCTGGTCGTTCCAATATCGATAACTTATGTCATATTGTAGAACAGGCTATTAAAGCAGGAGCAACAACGATCAATATTCCTGATACAGTCGGTTATACCACACCCTACCAATTTGGCGGTATTATCCAAACCTTATTTGATCGGGTGCCTAATATTGATCAAGCCATTATTTCTGTCCATTGCCACGATGATTTAGGTATGTCAGTAGCCAATTCCATTACCGCAGTTCAAGCCGGAGCCAGACAGATTGAAGGAACAATTAATGGCTTAGGCGAACGCGCCGGAAACTGTTCACTGGAAGAAGCGATCATGGCAATCAAAACCCGCCAACAAATGTTGGGAGTCCATACCAACATTAATCACAAAGAAATTTATCGTACCAGCCAATTAGTCAGTCAAATCTGCAATACTCCGATTCCAGCTAATAAAGCGGTTGTAGGCAGTAATGCTTTTGCCCATTCGTCAGGTATTCATCAGGATGGTGTTCTGAAAAACCGCGAAACTTACGAAATCATGACGCCGGATTCCATCGGCCTGAAAGATACCCAACTGAATCTGACTTCTCGCTCTGGCCGCTCTGCCGTAAAACATCGCATGACTGAAATGGGCTATCAGGAACAGGATTATGATCTGGATGCACTGTACCAAGCCTTCCTGCGCTTGGCAGACAAAAAAGGTCAGGTATTTGATTACGATCTGGAAGCATTGGTATTCATTAATCAACAACATCAAGAAAATGAATACTATCGACTGGAATATTTTAGCATCCAATCCGGAACCAATATTGTCCCAACAGCAACTGTGCGTCTGGCTTGTGGTGATGAAATTAAATCTGAAGCTGCGACCGGAAATGGGACTGTAGATGCTATCTATCATGCTATTAATCGCGTTACGGGTTATCCACTGAAATTGATCTCCTACCAATTATCTAGCAAAGGTCATGGGGAGGATGCTCTCGGACAGGTCAATATTATTGTGGAATGCTTTGGTCGCCGTTTTCATGGCATGGGTTTGGAGACGGATATCATTGAATCATCTGCTAAGGCGATGATCCACGCCCTGAACAATATTTGGCAGGCAGAACAGGTTAAAAAAGAAAAGCAACGTATACAAAACTTTCTTTCTAAAAACATTAACCAGAATATTTCCCAGAAAAATATATCTCAGAACATTACAAAGGAAGCGGAATAACGATGTCAAACCACGCTATTGCAAACAAGCAAATATCAACTCACCATCATATTGCAGTATTACCCGGTGATGGCATCGGCCCTGAAGTCATGAAGCAAGCCTACAAGGTGTTGGATGCTATTCGTCATCGTTTTAATATTCGCATCACAACCAGCGAATACGATGTTGGGGGAATTGCTATCGACCGGCATGGTTGCCCTTTACCTGAAGCAACAATCGTTGGTTGTGAAAAAGCAGATGCTATCCTGTTTGGCTCCGTTGGTGGCCCCAAGTGGGAACATTTACCACCAGCCAGTCAACCAGAACGGGGCGCATTGCTACCATTACGCAAGCATTTCAGACTATTCAGCAACCTGCGACCTGCGCGTTTATATGCTGGCTTAGAATCTTTTTGCCCACTTCGTCATGATATTGCGGAAACAGGTTTCGACATTTTATGCGTGCGAGAGTTGACCGGCGGGATCTATTTTGGTCAACCCAAGGGACGGGAAGGAGAAGGAAAATACGAACGCGCTTTTGATACTGAAATCTACCATCGCTTTGAAATAGAAAGAATTGCCCGCATTGCTTTCGAATCCGCTCGCAAACGTCAGCATAAAGTCACTTCAATTGATAAAGCGAATGTTTTACAAAGCTCTGTCCTATGGCGTGAAGTCGTTAGTGAGATTGCGAAGGAATATCCTGACGTCGAGATCAATCATATGTATATCGACAACGCCACCATGCAATTGATCAAAGCTCCTTCTCAATTTGATGTTCTGTTGTGCTCTAATATTTTTGGTGACATTTTATCCGATGAATGTGCCATGATCACCGGTTCAATGGGCATGTTGCCTTCTGCCAGCCTGAATGAAAAAGGATTTGGCTTATATGAACCTGCCGGCGGCTCAGCTCCTGATATCGCTGGCAAAAATATCGCTAACCCAATCGCCCAGATTTTATCCACAGCACTGTTGCTGCGTTATAGCCTTGGACGTGATGATATTGCAGATGCTATTGAGAACGCTATCAATGACGCACTGGAACAGGGTTATCGAACGGCTGATTTAGCAGGTAATGATAAAGCAGTCAGCACTGATAGAATGGGAGATATTATTGCCCAATATATTGTCGAAAGAAGTTAAGTGCTAAAAGGTAAGCGCTAAATTTAAATTGAAGAAGAGCTAACATTGAAAAAGCCAGTAAGGTGACTTACTGGCTGATAATGGTGTTTTCACTGCTTGCGGCTCTCCATGAAATTCCACTGTTGAAAAAATCTCTAAGAATCGTCAATGCTCATTGGTGACATCCGTCATTTCATCACTATCTTGAGTTACAAGACCAAAGCAGTATAAGAAGAGTAAAAATGAACTTTTGGATGGTTTGACTTTAAATGTGCATGGTTTACACCTTCGGAAGGATAATTCACAGAAAAAGCCAAAGTTATAAACATTTATAGTCTGACAATGATAATTTTATTCACTTTTTCTGTGGATATGTATGTGAAAAAGTCAGGGGTAATACAGGTATAATTTTCTTTCACATTTTACAATGCCTTATAAGATTAAATAAATACCTATTATTTTTCATTACGTTAAAGTTTATACTTCCCTTTTTCACAACCTGTACGATACATCACAATTTCTCGCCTCCCTCTCGCTGAGCAAATATCAATCAACGGTGAATTTATCCACAGGATATGCCTTTTAGTTAATCAAAAATTGCTTATTTTTGTCGAAAATCCCCTTTGATAAGGCTGTAAATCAAACCAGTAATCCCACTTTTTACTACTTATCCCATAAAACTGTGGATAACATGGTGTAAGATCCTGTTTATTATCACTGGGAATAGGTGAACAATCATAATGAGTCTATTTTTAATACTGAAAACACACCTGAAAAAATCTTTTATATCATGCTATTATCAAGTCAATCAGTATACTAATAAACTTATAATGAACTGCCACAACCACGTGTTCATTTTTTAGACACCATTAAATATATCTTATAAACATGCAATTCATAGCGCCGGCACCACCAGAAAACGAACAACAATTACTCGAACGTGCTCAATCTCTGGCAGGTTTAACCCTGGGAGAGTTGGCCGTACAAGCCAATCTCCCTATACCGCCTAACTTGAAACGTGATAAAGGTTGGGTAGGCATGTTGCTTGAATATTATCTGGGCGCAAATGCGGGCAGTAAACCTGAGCAGGATTTCGAGCATATCGGCGTTGAATTGAAAACGATCCCGGTGGACAGAAAAGGTATGCCTCTGGAAACAACCTTTGTCTGTGTCGCACCTTTAACCGGTAACAGTGGTATCACATGGGAAAATAGCCATGTCAGACGCAAACTGTCACGTGTTCTGTGGGTGCCTGTTGAAGGAGAAAGAGAAATTCCTCTTTCCAAACGTCGTATTGGTTCTCCACTCCTCTGGAGTCCAAATCCGGTTGAAGAAGAACTACTAAGATGTGATTGGGAAGAGTTAATGGACTTAATCGTCTTAGGTAAAGTTGAGAATATTACCGCCCGTCACGGTGAAGTGCTCCAATTACGCCCGAAGGCAGCAAATAGCCGGGCATTAACAGAAGCTATTGGTGAATATGGTCAACCCATTATGACACTTCCCCGCGGTTTCTATTTAAAGAAAAGTTTTACAGCACCATTATTGGCCCGTCATTTTTTCGTAGGATATGATTAATGCAATCAACAATGCTGAAACTTGAAAGATGACGGATATCAATATTTGAGTCTTAATAGGAGAATACTTTATATAATATTTATCTCTCGTATCCTGATATTGATAAAAATAAAAAACCAAATAAAAGATAAGATAATCTATACTGATAAAAAACCCCAATCTGATAATATCATCAAGTATTTGAAACTATTTTTAATAAATTTATATTTTAATGTATACATATAAAAATAGAATTTTTACTAACACAATTTTTTTGGCTATTTAGTTTTTCTTGTGGCATAGTAATCTTGTTCTTTCAACCATTACTTTTTACGACTTACTATTTATTACTAATTAGAATTTAATATTTATCTCTTATGGTTTACTCTCTGGCTTAAAGCTTCATCAATTTCAAAAGACAGTACAATCACAAAGGATTTCCCTTCAGTATTTCTATATGACTGGGGTAATTACAGCTCATGAAGCTGAAAACTGCAAGGTATAAAACAGTTAATCATTATACCCAATACCACTTTTCCATAATTCCGTATTGATTTAGATTTAATATAAGAAGATTGAAATGATAAAAAAACTTAATATTGCATGCAGTAACAATGTATGCGATTTTTTTAATAGTGAAAGAGAAACTATCAGTATTAATGAAACTAATTTTATTGATGTATCTGCTGTAGTTATTTCATTGGAAGATACATTAAAGGGTGAATTAAAACGTATCGAAAAAACAGGTTATTCACTTCCTATTTATCTTGTCATATCACCGGATGAGCCTATACCGCCCAATCTCTTACCCCGTATTACTGGTGTATTTCAATCAGAAAAAGGCAATGAAAACTTTTATGGGAAACAATTGGATAGAGAAGCAGAGAAATATGAAAATAACTTATTGCCGCCTTTTTTTGGTGCCATAACCAAATATGTTTCACAGGGTAATTCTGCCTTTGATTGCCCAGGACATCAAGGCGGGCAATTTTTTCGCCGTCACCCCACTGGATTACAATTTTTCAATTACTTCGGTGCAAACTTGTTTCATTCAGATCTAAGTAGTTCCGATGTTTTCATGGGGGATTTACTCATTCATGAAGGCGCGCCCTGCTCTGCCCAAAAGAATGCAGCGAAAGTCTTCAATGCTGACAAAACCTACTTTATTCTCAGCGGCACTTCTTCTGCTAATAAGGTCGTATTGAATGCGTTATTAACTCCGGGTGATCTGGTGCTTTTCGATAGAAATAACCATAAATCTAATCACATCGGAGCCCTTATTCAGGCAGGAGCAACTCCCATTTATCTGGAAACTGCCCGCAGTCCATTTGGCCTGATTGGCGGTATAAATGCTCATTGCTTTAAGGAAGATTATCTGCGTAACTTAATAAAAGAAGTTTCCCCTGAACGAGCAGAAGAAAAACGTCCGATTCGTCTGGCCATCATCCAATTAGGGACATATGACGGTACTGTCTATAACGCCAGGCAGGTTGTGGATAAAATCGGTCATCTTTGCGATTACATTTTATTCGATTCTGCCTGGCTTGGTTACGAACAATTCATTCCGATGATGGCGACTTGTTCACCATTATTATTGGAACTTAATGAAAATGACCCCGGTATTCTGGTTACACAATCTGTACACAAACAACAAGCCGGTTTCTCTCAGACATCACAGATCCATAAAAAAGATCGGCACATCAAAGGACAGCCACGTTATGTAAACCACAAACGATTTAACCACGCCTTTACTGCTCATGCATCTACCAGTCCATTCTACCTTCTTTTTGCTGCCCTTGATGTCAATGCCAAAATACATGAAGGAGAAAGTGGCAGGAAAATGTGGATGGATTGCGTGAAAATTGGCATTGAAACACGGAAATTGATCTTACAACAATGTCAGCATATCAAACCGTTTATTCCAGATACCATCAATGGCTGTCATTGGGCGCATTATGATACAGATGAAATCGCAAGTAACCTGCGTTTCTTTGATTTTCTGCCAGGAGAAAAATGGCATTCATTTGAGTGTTACGACGAGCATCAATACTTTGTTGATCCTTGCAAACTTTTACTCACAACGCCAGGAATTGATATCAATGTTGGAGAATATGCTCAATTCGGTGTACCTGCGACTGTTTTGGCCTACTTCCTGCGCGAAAATGGTATCATCCCAGAAAAATGTAATTTGAATTCTATCCTGTTTGTGCTCACACCTGCCGAAGATATGGCCAAAATGACTCACCTTGTCTCCCAACTTGTTCGTTTTGAGCAATTGCTGGAACAAGATGCTCCCTTAGAAATTATGTTACCTACACTCTATCGCACTTATAAGACACGCTATCTTAATTACACTATCCGCCAATTATGTCAGGAAATGCATGATCTATATGTACGTAACAACATCAAACAATTACAAAAAGAGATGTTCCGAAAATCTCACTTTCCCAAAATAGCCATGAGTCCTCAACAAGCCAATATTGAGTTTGTCCGTAATAATGTAGAATTAATTCCCCTGCAAAATATTGACAAGAAAATTGCAGCAGAAGGCGCAATACCTTATCCCCCCGGTTTATGTTGTATTGTACCTGGTGAAATTTGGGGAGGTTCTGTATTAAGCTATTTTCTTGTTTTGGAAGAATGTATCAATCAATTGCCAGGTTTTGCACAAAATTTACAGGGGGTTTATTCCCAACAAGAACCTGATGGCTCCACTCGCATTTATGGATACGCTATAAAACCAAAAATAAGCTAAATTCACAATAATATGATTATTTTCTGTCTGATTTATTATCATCCTACGGTGGTCCGTGTATGACCACCTTGCTTAACTTACGACATAATAAACCAAAGTCACTATCTTTTTTTCAGTATAAAATGGAATTTGGTGTTATCCACTTGATCAATGGCTAAGTCGAGCAGAGAGTTGGGAGATATCTTGATTTCAGTAATATCAATATGTCCCGAAGATGGATGGTAGTGAACATAAATAGTTCCAACCAGTGGATAACTGCCATTCTCCCTGTTCTGAATATAAATAGAACAGGTGATTCGATTACTACTCGCTATTGAAGGAATGTGGGCATACCTGATGTCATTTCCGGTCTTAATCGAAGAAACCTTCAAATGATTAATACCTTCTGCATCAATCATCATCACATAATTACCGTCCCTAGCATCAGTGGTATCTATCAAGCTCAGGCTGATAATGAAATTAGATTGCTGATAAAATACAATCTCACTTGTCTCAATCACAATAACTCCCCTGTTTATTTCACTATCTAAACAATCACTCAAAAACAAAAACCATTTTATTGCCGAGATGGTTAAAAACCGTACAAATACTGCATAAAATTATGCAGTATTATTGTGCTTAGCGATGTAGTTCGAAATCTATTGGTATAGATTTTAAACCTTTTATATGTATTTATAATTAATAAATTAAATAATAACAATATATAAATCACATTATTCAATAATATTGAAATGAACCTAAAGATACTATTTTCATTGGTAACAATCAGTCAGTTTGTTCTGCTATTCAAATACTTTTTCACTTTTTTTAGCGCCATCTGTCTTTTTAATGGCGATAAGTAATCGATAAAGATAATACCATGCAGGTGATCAATTTCATGCTGCATAACGATAGACAAAAAATCTTCACTTACCACTGTAATCGCTTTACCATGCCGATCCAAAGCTTCCACCTTTACTTTTTCAAATCGCTCTACGTCTGCGTAATATCCGGGAATAGATAAGCATCCTTCTTGATTGACAGACCGACGCTCTTTTTCAACGATTTTAGGGTCATGTATTGAATGGTTA